>JBEQBN010000006.1:0-17836 GCA_041639775.1 Halapricum sp. | reverse complement strand
TCGGAACCGTCGGATTGCCGGGCAGCGGCAAGAGCGAGGCCGCCGCGGTCGCCCGCGATCTCGACATCCCAGTGGTCACGATGGGCGACGTCATCCGCCAGGCGTGTCGCGACCGGGGGCTGGACCCAGCGACCCATCACGGCGAGGTCGCCAAAGCTCTGCGCGAGGAGAACGGGCCAGCCGCCATTGCTGAGCGGTCGCTGCCGATCATCCGGGAGGCACTGGATGACAGCGATACGGTCGTCGTCGACGGCATCCGCTCGGACGTCGAGGTCGAGCGCTTCCGCGAGGCCTTCGGCGAGGACTTCGAGTTGCTCAGTATCGAGGCACCCCAGGAGGTGCGAGCCGAACGGCTGGACCTGCGGGGGCGGGACGCGAGCGTCGAGGAAGGCGGCGAGAGCCTCGAGGACCGCGACGAGCGCGAACTCGGCTTCGGGATGGGCGAGGCGATGGCGATGGCCGATTACACGATCGCAAACACCGACTCCCTGGAGGCGTTTCACGACCGGGTCCGGACGCTGTTGACCGAGGGGCTGGCCGCGGTGGAGGGAGACCGATGAGCGAGGTCTACAGCGTCGACGTGCAGATCACCGCGCCGGTCTACGACACCGAGGTCCCCGACCGGGTGGCCGACGCGATCACGAACGTCTTCCCGGGGGCCGACCTCGACCACCAGCACGGCGAGATCGTCGGCGAGACCCACGACCTGAGCCACTTCTCGGAACTGCTACATCGCCGGGAGATCCTCGATACCGCTCGGGGTGCGTTCTTCGAGAATCGCCAAGGAGACACGTTCAGCTTCGACCTCAAGAAGCAGGCAGCGTTCCAGGAGGTGGCCAACTTCGCCGTCGGCGATCCGGACGAACTCGGCGAGATTCACGTTCGGGTGCGCGTGATCGAACCGGACGTCGAGACGTTCATCGATCACATCGCACCGCCGACGCAGGACGGTCGGCCCGTCGAGACCGACGACCGATGATGACCGCGATCTTCTTCGACTGTGACGGCACACTCGTGCGTTTCGAGCGCTCGTATGCCGACCTCTTGCGTGACGTGTTCGAGGCGGAACTCGGGGATGCGTCCAATCGGTATCTCGACGCCTACGACGAGGGGTTTTCGGCGGCGTTCGAATCGCTGGAGCCCGATCCCGTCCGCCGCGGAATGGAAGCCGTTCTCGAGGAAGCGTCCCAGGACGGCGATCCGGACGCGATGGTCGCGTCGTTACAGGCGGCCGAACACGAACACACGACGGTCCCGGAAGGGACCGACGAGAGTCTCGACGCCCTACGTGAGTCGAATCGATTGGGGGTGCTCACCAACGGCGTCGGCGACTGGCAACGCGAGAAGCTCGCGGCCCACAACCTGCTTCCGTACTTCGAGACGATCGTCTCGTCGTACGACGCCGGGGCGCACAAGCCCGATCCGGCACCGTTCGAGCACGCCCGACGGCGGATCGAGGCCGAGCAGTACGTGATGGTCGGCGACAGCGATTCGGACATCGAGGGGGCGCGCAACGCCGGGTTCGTCCCCGTCCGCGTCCAAGAGGAGGAGGGCGCACCGGACTTCTGGGCGACGTTGCAAGCGTTAGTCTAGACGCGGACACCGCGGCCGGAGGCGTCTTGCCTCTGTCTGACGGACAGTTTTGTATCTCGCAGGCGTGTATGCGCGTATGACCAGTCTCGGGGAGGCATACGACCAACAGGAGTGGGGCGACCGAGACCGGGAGCGGGTGCTCGCCGGAGTCAGTGCGTTCCTGGCGGGCGTGGTGGCGATCGTCGCCGCGATCGCGCTGGTCGCGACACCACTCGGGGACGCGCTCGGCCTGACAGGGCAATACGGGGCGCGGGAGGGCGCCGGCGTGCTGGCGGGGCTTGGCGTGCCGGCGATACTGCTCAGCGTCGTCGGCGTCCTGCCGTCGAGTCGTCGCCAGGGGATCGGCGTCGTCGCCGGGGCGGCGATCTCGCTTGTCGGTGTTGGACTGTTCGTCTATGCCTACCCGTGGATGTGGCCGCCAGCCGAGCCAGCCTACGCCTTCGAGACCACAATGGTCTACTTCGTCGGTGTGTGTCTGGCACTGTGGTCGGTGTTTTCGACGGTCGCCAGCTATCGTGTTCGGAACAATCCTCAGGGGACGGTACGGATGGAAGTCACTCGTGAGGGCGAAACGAAGACCGTTCGCGTGTCCCGTGAGCAGTACCAGCAGTATCGGCAGACGATCCGCGGCGACGGTGGCGAACAGTCGGACGTGATTCGGGAGATCGAATCCGGGTTTGAGGAGTAGCGAGACGCCGAGCGAAGCGAGGGGTCTCGAAGAGTGAGCGGGTCAAACAGTGTCGGAGACAGTCTCGGGGACCGCCGAGTTTATTCAGCCGCGTATGCAATCAACGGTCGAATGAAGCCGCTGCACGCGCGGTATCCGTTTATGCGGGAAGCCAGAGAGGCCGTCGAAGCGGCCGAAATCGACCTGGCAACCGTGGTCCAGCGTGGCGGGCCAGCCGTCGAACGCGGCCTCGACCGCGTCGAGGCGGCCATCGAGGACGGCACTGTCGGAGAGCCTCACAGACAGTCACGCGTAGAACTGTTGTCATATCCAGTCGCTCGCGTGCTCGTTTCGATCGTCGACGAAGCGGTCCTGACCCGGTCGTACGCCCGAGCAGAGGCGGCAAGTGCGCACGATCGGTTCACCGACGAATTGGCCTCGACCACGCAGTTGCAAAGTACCAGTGGTGACTCGCTGACGCTTCGAGACCTACTCGCGGAATTTGATCTGCTTGAAGCTGTCCGATCCGATGGAGGTCCACTGGAGGAGGCCGACCGGTATTGGGTCGGCGTCGGAGCGTATCTGGATCTGGCGGCCGGGCAGTGGGGCGATGAGTGGCGGCTGGTCAACCGCCCGCTGACCGACGGTGAGGTTCCACTGGAGGCAGACGAACTGCTCGTACTCTGTCGTCGGGCCGTCGAAAAACGAGTCGAGTCAGGCCTGCCGCTGTCAGTCCCGGACGCTATCGCCGAGCCACTCGAGACGGAGGTCGCCCAGTTGCGGGAGACACTCGCGGAGCTGGACCTGACACGGGATATCGACACAGTCGTGCCGGATTTGTTCCCACCGTGTATGCGCGCGTTACTGGATCAGATCCAGAGCGGCGAGCACCTCGAACATCACTCGCGGTTCGCGATCACCTCGTTTCTGACCTCGATCGGGATGAGTACCGACGAGATCGTCGAACTCTACGAGATCAATCCCGGGTTCGGCGAGGAAATGACGCGCTATCAGACCGATCACATCCGCGGGGAGACCAGCCCGACAGAGTACTCGACGCCGTCGTGTGCAACAATGCAGTCCTACGGAGACTGTGTCAATATGGACGATCGCTGCGAACGGATATCACATCCGATGGCATACTATGAGGACGCCATCGACGAGGCCGACGAAGACGAGGTGACCGACTGGCGCGAGCGTCAGGAATCCTGACGAGCGAGGAACAGCCCGACGGCGGTCAAGACCAGAATAAAGAGCAGCAGTGCGCCGACAAGCGCGAGCGCGCCGTCCGCAGAGAGGTGGTCGGATTCCTGGACAGTCCCGGTCACGGTGCTGTCTTTGAGCTGGCCGGAGACGTTTTCGCCGTCGAGTGTGCCGGAGAATGTCCCAGTAAGCGTCGCGTTCTCGGACTCAGAGAGACTCTGACCGTCTGCCCCGGAAAGTGTTCCACGAACTGTCACCGACAGCGTCCCGTTGACCGGCGCGCCGTTCGTGCCGTTGAACGTCCCCTCGAACGTGCCGTTGAACTGGCCACCGGAGGTCGTATTGGCGTCACTAGACGTTTCGTTGATGTGGCCGGACAGGTCGCCGTCGATTGTGCCAGTAATGTCCTCGCCATCGAGAACGACATCACCGGTCATAGTTCCGTCGAACGTACTCCCGCTGGCACCGTAGAGCGTTCCCACCACGGCGAGTGCAGCGATAAATATCACGACGGATCCGATAGCAACGCCGATCTCAACAACGTCTGAACGCTCCATTACCGGGAGAATCCGATGCGAATCCGGAAAAGCGTGTCGAAGCAAATGGTCGATGCGCTATCCCGGGATTGGTCCAGACCTGCCGGTTCATTTAGGCTGTTAGAGCCCCTATATTCCTAGTGGACGCAGACGGAAACCCAGCCGCGTCCGACCGACAATGACCGAACCACTCCCGGGTCACACGACCCGAAAGACCGCGCTCGCGCCCGACCCCCGGACGATGGACGAGCGGGCGGCCCGCGCCTGGACCGAGCGGATGGCCGTTCGGCCACTGGGCAGGGGTCGCTACGCCGTCGACAGCCACAGCGGCGCGACATACGTCGTCGACCTTCCCGAGAGCCGCTGTACCTGTCCCGACCACCGGATCCGCGGCGAGCGCTGCAAGCATATCCGTCGCGTCGCCATCGAAGTGACCAGCCACCGCGTCCCGCCGCCGGGCAAGCGACGCGCTCGATGCGCCCAGTGTGGCGTCGAAACGTTCGTCGAGGAGGACAGCGAGGGGCCGTGGCTCTGTGGGACCTGCCGGTTCGAGCCCGGTGACGTCGTCCTCGACCGCGAGACTGGCGACCGGCTGGTCGTCGTCGGCGTCACGACCAGTCGGGCCGACGAATACGTGATCGACGCGACTGACAGCACCGTCGCCGCCCACGAGACGAACGCGGGCTATCCCGACGAGGATCTGGTTGTCGAAGTGAGCTACCTCGGCGACGAGCCCCGGACCTACGCGTTCCCGCACTCGCGGCTCGCAGCGACCGATCAGCGACTGCTGGACATCTGATCCCGGACAGTTACTCCAGCATCGCCGCGGCCTCGTCGATGTCCAGGTCGCCGCGGTCGAAGGCCGCGAGTACGTCCAGGGCGTTCTGGTCCGGGCCGTCGTCCTCGCCGAGGTCGTCCAGCGTGACTTTCTGTGAGTGGCCGACGAACTCCTCGAAGTCCGTCCCCTCCGCGAGCGCGGTCTCCTTTTTCACCCGGTAGTTGCCGCCGTCGGTCGTGTAGAGGTCGCCCGGATGGAAGAAATACCAGTCCTCGCGGTCGAAGCGGACGCCGACCCGCGGTTTCGCGCCGAAGTTGCGCGAGAAGTAGACCAGTGCCTCGATTTCCTCACCGGAGAGATAAATCGGATCGCCGCTGCTGGATTTGGCTTCGATGGCGTAGAACGTCGAGCCGTCGCCCGCCAGCACGTCAGGGAGTTCCCGCTCGGTCGCGCTCCCGCTTGCCGGCGCACGCATCACCGCGAAGCCGGCTGAATCGAGCGCGTTGACGAGCTCGCGCTCGCGGCGGTCACCCTTCTCGTTGGAGACTACCATTACTAGCCTGTCGTATCGCGGCGGTGTTACTGCTTTCGGGTCTTGGGATGAGATCACGGATAGACTGGGATGGGGTTCTAGACAGGTGTTACAGCCGATTCAAACTAGGTAGCAAGGCGGATTCCCTGCCCTTCCGAAAACCGTAGGTTTTCGGCTTTCGCAAATCTTCGATTTGCGTCAACACCGTGCGCGGGATGGCAGTTGATATGATAATCAGAGCGTATTCCCCGGTCCACCGTGCCCGGGGTTGAATCCACTGGGGATCGAAGAGTGCGACAACCGCCACAGGACGCCAGTAACTCCTCGGCTATGGAGTTGCGGGTTCACAGGCGGTGCAAGGCGGATGCCACGGGGCTTGACCCCGAGGCGGTTGACACTCTATCAATGCATTCGGATTGTGGCACAGGTATAAGTGTGCCAATCCCTCATAGAAGATTATGGATGAATCTGGAGCAGAATCCGAAGAGTACGTCGAAGAGACGACAAACTGGCCCGATCTCGCTGTCGGTCTATACGATAGGCTGACTGGTCGGGGGGCTGAGATTGTCTACGAATTTGAGGATCTGAACGTGGCTGTCCCTAGCAAGGTCGGCGAGGACGCTGATCACGCCCACTGGCACGTTGATGGAACGGTTCGCATCACGACCAACGAGAGTGACTGAACGTGGCAGCGAGCGGTGGCCTGGTCGCAACCGTTGAGGGTCTCGCTCGTAGTGATTCCGACCTTAATATCTCGGCTAATCTTTCGGTGACCATCGATGACACTCACCTCGCAATCAGTACTGTTGGGGACCGGATCCGCGTACAGGTGCCCTCAGTTTGGGCCGGATTCCGTCTGCTGCGGAGTGAACACGAACGGCTACCGCCCCTCTCGCGAGCGCTTTCCGAGGCTTCCCTGACCGCCGAGATACGGGTTGGGAGCGCAGTGATTGCAGTCGCCGGCACTGACGCTACGCCCGGTACGCTGTCACAACTGCTATCTGTGGGACCGATCGAGGTTCGTCTCCGGGCGCTGGTACCAGCGATTCTACGGCTCCGGTGATCCGAACCGCCTCTGGATCGATTCTCCTCTGTCAGATGTTGATTGGACCTGCCCGCGACTGAAATGACAAACTCACAATCAGAGGTCACGCTACCAGCAGGTATCGAGCGCCGTCACAGCCGCTCTAAGACAGCGCTGGCGTCGTAGTTCAAGGTTAGTTCCCGCGATCGGCCGCGGCCGTCGACGCTTGTGTACTCGGTATCGATGATGTCCAACTGGTCGAGTTTGTTGATGATCTCCGAGTAGCGAGTGTACCCCAGATCAGACCGATCGTGAAACGCCTCGAAGACGTCGCCAGCGCGGCCGCCGTCCGCCTCGGCAAGGACCTCGACCAGCGCCTGTTCGGAATCGGAAAGCCCCCGGAGGTGCCGCGAGAGGTGGACGTACTTTGATTTGTCGTAGGCCTCTTCGACGTCCTCGCGTTCGACGGTTCGGCTGGCACGCATCTCGGCGTGCATACCTGCCCGCCGGAGGAGGTCAATGCCGACGCGCAGGTCGCCGCCCTGCTCGGCAGTCAGTTCGGCCACGCGATCGAGCACGGCCGGGCCGACGGCGTCCTCGTGAAAGCCACGCTCGACGCGCTCCTGGAGGATGTCGACGATTTCGCGCTCACCATACTTGTTGAAGTAGACCTCTTCCGGGCGGAAGACGCTCTGGACGCGACTGTCGAGTGCCTCGATCACGTCGAGATCCAGGTCCGAGGAGATGACGATGACACCGACTTTCGCGCCGCTGTGGGCCTCGTGGGCGCGCAGCAGCGAGTACAGTGTCTCGCTGGCCTCGTTCTCGTAAAAGAGATAGTTGATGTCGTCTAGCGCCACCGCCAGTACCTCGTCTTCTTCGACGAGTTTGTCGGTGATCTGTCCGAACAACTTCTTGAACGAGATGCCGCTGGCGGGCGGTTCATACTCGAAGACGTGCTCGAATAGCCGCGAGAACACCGAATAGCGGGTCGAATCGACCTGGCAGTTGACCCGGGCGACGTTGACGTCCGTCTGGGCGCGCAACTCTGAGAAGAGCTTCTGAACCGCGGTCGTCTTGCCGGTCCCGGGCGGGCCGCGAGCGATGACGTTCAGCGGCCGCGACCCCCGGACGGCAGGTCGGAGCGCGTACTTCAGGCTCTCCATCTGGCTGTCGCGATGGCGGAAGGTTTCGGGGACGTAGTCGATTTCGAAGACGTGTTCGTCGCGAAACACCGACTCGTCCCAGGACAGCATCCCCTCTTCGGGGTCGTCGCTCATCACTTTCACCGAGCTTCCCGGAGCACTTAACTCTTGGCCAGGATTGGGAGAAGAGCGTCTGACGGGCGTCTCACGGCAGGTATCGGAATCGAGTAGGGGATCAGTCGTCGCCGGACATCGGCGGCGATTCGCGCGACCAGCGGTCGCGGGCGCGGTCGATTGCGGAGTCGAAGGCGCCCTCGTCCTCGGCGATCTGTGCCCAGTCGGTCAGGCCGCGTTCCTCGCGCGTGCCGGGGATCGTGTTGTCGAGCACGAGCGCGATGAAGCCACCGACGGCCATCTCGACGTCACCGACGATGTAGACCGTCCGGGCGATCACTTCCGCACCGAGGATCGATCCGAACAGCGGGACGTTCTCAAAGCCGCCCTGGAGGGCCGCATACCCGTCCAGGCCACCGATGTACTGCGGAATCGCCATCCCGGCGAAGATCGCGATCCCGACGATGAAGAGATTGCGCGAGGAGTCCAGATCGACGTATTTCAGATTCGAGAGTCCGACGGCGACGATCTGGCCGAACATAGCGATGTAGAGCCCGCCAACGATGGGATTCGGGATAGTTGCGATCAACTGTCCGAACGCCGGGATGACACCGACGACGAGCATCACGGCCGCGCCAATCTGGACGACAAACCGGGAGGCAACGCCGGTCAGGCCGATCGCGCCGATGTTCTCCGAGTAGGAGGTCGAGCCGCCGGTGCCCATCAGCCCGGAGAAGACGTTGGCGATCCCTTCCATCCCGATGCCGTGGTTGACCCGCTTGCTCGATGGCGCGCCGATACCGGAAATGCGGGCGACAGCGTGATAGTCGGCGAACGACTCGATGATAGAGGCCAGCACGCCGGCGAACATCCCGACGAAGAACGAGGCCTTGAACTGGGGCATCCCCCACTGGAGCGGATACGGGATGTAGAGAGCCGATTCGACGTTGGTGACCTGGCCGAAATCGATAAATCCGGGATCGCTAGCGGGAATGACGCCCGTGACGGAGGCGACCGCCGCGACGATCCACGCGCCGGCGATGCCGAGCAAGACGGGAAAGAGGTTGAAGATCGGTGACCGACGGTCGAGATACTGCGAGAAGAGGACGATCAGGCCGAGCGTGAGCAACAGCAGATACCAGTTGTTCGTGGCGGCGGTGATCTGGGGCGCGGAGAAAAGCGACAGTCCGATCAGGGTCACGACCGGCGCGACCACGACCGGTGAGAGGTATTCTCTGAGTTTGCCGACCAGCCCGAAGTATCCGATAGCGACCTCGACGAGTGCCGCGGTGATGATCGCACCCTGCAGGAAGAGGAGTTTGGCGTTCCAGGTGGGGAGCCCGGCGACGGCCACCTCTGTCGTGACGATAGCGAGCCCGGGCGCAAGCATCGAGAACGGCGCGCCCTGGACGATCGGATAGCGGTTGCCGAAGGTTGTCTGTGCGAGCGTCGCGAGTCCGCTGACGACGAAGAAAGTCCCAATGAACTTCGCGGTGGCGTCGGTCGGCATTCCCATCGCACTCGCCAGCAACAGCGGCACGGCGATGTTCGCCCCGATCATCGTCAGGTAGTGCTGTGCTCCAAGCAGGATCGACCGTCCGAGCGGCGGCCGGTCCTCGATCCCGTACTCGACGAGCGCGCTGGAATCGCTGTCTCCCATCTCTGTCCACCGCGTCGGCCCTACCGTAGGAAAAAGCGTCGAAGCGTTCTCGAAGGTTGAGTCGGTACCAGTACGGTCTGGGACGGTATGTACTCCGTGGACATCATAAACGACTATTATGGATGCGATAGATGATCCTACTATGCGAACGCGACACACGCACGTCGATGAGTGGGCGTCGCTGCTCGAGGAGACGGTTCCGGAGGAGACCGGTGACGGTCGATCCGAGGAACGTCAGTCCTGATACTGCCGGCGGTGACTTCGCGGAAAGAGTCGAAAACCCTGGGTGACAAAAGTCGTCACGTGAGTACAGCCGGTAGTATGACCACGGGGTCGCTGCAGACGCGGGAAAGTCTCGGGGTACGGATGGCCGGACTCGCCCGCGTCTTTTTTCGGTATCGGCCGAAAAGCAACACATATGAGCGATTTCGACGAGGAAGCCGAGCGCGAACGGCTCCGCGAGCAATACGAACGCGACGAACAAAAGCGAGAGGCGACCGAGCGAATGAGTGAACTCCTCCTGAAGGGGGCAACGATGACAAACGCCCACTGTGAGACGTGTGGCGACCCGATCTTCCGATACGAGGGACAGTTGTTCTGCCCGACCTGCGAGGAGGCCGTCGCGGAAGACGGGACGAAACTGCACGAGAGTGACGCCGAGACGGATGCCGACGGAGCCGACGAGTCGGCGACCGGAGACGAGGAGAGCAACGGTGACCCGACAGGCGAAACCGACTCAGTACGCGAGACGACCCAGAGCGACACGGACGGTCGTTCGAGCGAGAAGCGTGAACGGCGGACAGATAGCACCGACGCGTCCGACCGCAGACAGTCACAGCGAGCAGGTCTGCCTGAGCGCCGCGAGCGACCGGAGGTCCCCGACCGCGATCGAAGCCCCGGCGAGGAGTTGCGCCGCCCGGACCCGCCGGCCCGTCGTGAGGAATTCGAACGCGACGAGGAGTTCGAACGCGACGCAGTCAGTGAGAGCGGCGATCTGGCGCAGGCCGAAGCGTCACTCCAGCGGAGCCTACTGCGGTTCGCACGGGCGGCCGAGCGGGCCGAAGACCCGCGACGCGCTCGCGAACACCTCGAAGCCGCCAGCGAAGCGGCCGACGCGCTCGTCTCGGTGTCGGAACTGCAGTAACCACACAATCTCACCGTCCCGACTGCGGCACTGCACCAAGCTGTCCGAACGATTGTGTACGCAACGCACAATACGAGTTGTGAAGTGAAAATAAACCACGGATTTGTCATAGAAACCAGTAGTGAGCACCGGCAGAGAAGAACGTATATGTGAAGCTTACTAAGATTTCTTTACCAAGACTATGGGGCCCGAGAGTATATCAGACGAGCCACAGGGGGCAACGGTCCCCGACAGACCGCCGATCACGGCGACACTAGCGGTCGAGCCGCCGCCGGAGGCACAATGTGTCATCGTCGATGAGGCCAACAACGTCGATATTCAGGACCACAACCTGACGTTCTCGCGGTCAGCCGGTAGAAACGACCTTGAGGACGGGACGTGTAACACCAACGTCGTCGAAGAGGACGAAGGTGTATTCTCCGACCGATACGTCCAGTCGGACATCGAGTCTGACTGTTTCTGTCTGGTCTTTCACGAGGTCGACTGTGTGCCGTCGATCGAGCGCGTCCAAGGGAATCGGATCGTCGTCTCTGTCCTGTTGCCCGACCGGGAGACGCTTCGGGAAATCGTTCGGCGCCTCCGGAACGGCGGATCGAGCGTCGACGTCTACGGAATCACACAGTCCAACGGCGAGAACAGCGAGTCGGCCGTAATGGATCTCACTGACATCACCGACAAACAACGGGAGGCGCTGACAGCTGCCGTCGAAGAAGGCTACTACGAGACGCCCCGCAAGGCGGACTTGGAGGTGCTGGCCGACCGACTCGACATTTCGAAGTCGGCGGTCTCACAGCGACTCAAGTCGATCGAATCGAAACTCATCCACAAACTTGTCGACCACTGGTCGATGGACTGATCGGGCAATTTGCGGAACCTACGTGTCAGCGATGTCGGTATCGGAAGCGGAAGGTATTTGAAACAGTGTAAAATGAAGGTAAATCTTCTCGCTGTCGGTACACGGACGCTTTGCTATGAGCGTACAGACGGTTTGTAGCCGGCCAAAGACGACCACTGGCACGGACAGTGCAAGGGGGAGCAAGCTGCCAGCGACGAGAGACCAAAGACGTCGAGAGGGGCAATGACTGACTCGGATCACCCGCTGTTCGTGACGCTGAAGGTCGAAGACCGGTCTGTCCTTCAGCACGTCGTCCGGGAGTACTCGCAGTTAGAATCGAACGTGAAGATGATCTCGATCGTTGACCCGTCTCAGGAGGACGTCAATTGTCTCTCGATCGATGTCAGCAACGTGACCGAGAAACAGTGGGAGGCGCTAGAGGTCGCACACAATCTGGGTCACTACTCGACACAGCGTGGCGGGAACCTCTCAGATATCGCGGACGACCTCGACATCTCGAAATCGGCAGCGTCACAGCGGTTGCGAGCGGCTGAGGGAAAGATTATGTCCGCAATCCTCGGTGCAACACGGATTCAGGAGACCGGAGCAATCTGATAGTGGCGACTATAGCGACCGTTGTTTAAACGGCTGTATATTGCAGGCAAGTGTCTTTGTCTAAGTACCGATAGACAAAGGTATGGCAGACGACAGACTGTCTTCGGAAGTCAGAGACAGATTACAGGAGCGCCGGGAGGACCAGACCGCCTCGGGCACCCTCGTCGCGAGCGACGAAAAAGCGTACGTCGGCGACACGATCACACTACGGGGCTTGAACCTGCCCGCCGAGACGGAAATCGACGTGCTCTGGAAGACAGTGGAGGGACAGTGGGGCGTCCTGAAAGCCAATCAGGTCATCGGTCCGCAATATCGACCCCGAACGACGACAGCGTTTTCCGTAACGACCGACGCGGACGGACGATTCGAGAAAAACTGGGAGATTCCCGAGGATTACGGCGGGGAACACACGCTTGAGGTCCGGACAAGCGAAGACGAACCGCCGCTGGCACAGACGACAATCGCGATCACGCCCTGGTTCGAGATCGACCGGACTGAGGCCCAGCTTGGAGACTTCTTTACGATCACTGGCTACGGTATCGGCCCGAACGTCCTGGAGAACAACTACCAGATCGCCTGGGACAACGGGACGATGGGCTTTATGACCGGCGTGATCAACCGCGGGACAGCGACGGCCCGCGTCCGAGCGACTGGACCGATTGGTTCCCACGAAATCCAGGTCTGGCGTAACTACCGAGGTGTGCCTTTCCTGCAGAACAACACGCAGTCGCCGTTCGGTGAGGTCGCAGGCGGGCGACAATACGCCTGGTCGGTCGAAGTGACCGAACCTGAGAGCGAACCGGAGACAGCGTGGGTCGAGTCGACGTTCGAGGAAGCGCCGCTGGCCGCCCATATGCCCGACCCCGACCGGGAGACCGACGCCGAACTGGAGATCACGCCCCAGAGCGGCAAGCCCGGCACCGACACGGTCATCAAGGGTCGTCGATTCCCACCTCAACAGCGCGTCGATCTTGTCTGGCACACCCACGAGGGCCACCGCGTGAAGGACATCCCGATTACACCCGAGCCAGTTCCGGGTGTGTTGCCGTCCGTTGAGACCGACGAGGACGGCACCTTCCAAATCGAGTTCGAGATCCCGAAAGACCGCGGCGCGACCAGACCGATCACGGCACTGATCGACGGTGAGTCAGTCGCAGTCACCGGCTTTATGCTCCAGCCCGAGATCACCGAGATCACACCGACAACCGGCCCCTCGGGAACGGAAATCGAGATCGCACTCTCCGGTATCGGGTGGCCGATCTACGAGAACGCCTACTACTTTATGTACGACAACAAGCCGTTGGGATACATCTGTGGGCTCGAAGCGAAGATCAACGAGACGGTGCTGCGGGCGGCCGGCGAACCCGGCTGGCACTTCATCGACGTCTACCCCAGTCTCTTCGACGTCGAGGAAGACGAACCCAACTTCGAGTTGATCCCGCATCTCTCGTATCTCGACAACCATCCGGTCCGGCCGCTACCGGGACTGCATATGGCGTTCAAGATCACCGAGTAGCCGCCTGAACGGCACACACGAATGGATCGGTTCTATCAGATATGTTCGCTCGCCGTCCCACTTGTGGTGTGGCAACTAGCCGCTGGTGTGTTCGGGGTCGTCGATCCCTCGCTGTTGCCACCGCCGGCGACGATCGTCGGAACGACGGCGGCGCTGCTGACCCAGGCGAGCTTTCGTGCGGACGTGTTCATCACGATCGAGCGGACACTCGCCGCCTCGATCGCCGGCTCGACGCTTGGGACAGTCGTCGGGCTGGCGATGGGCTGGAACGGGAAGGTCAAGGCCGTACTCTCGCCGCTGGCGGCGGCGATTTTCCCGCTGCCGATGATCGCGCTGTTGCCGCTAGTGATCTTGCTTTTGGGGAGTACCGAGACTGCGTTAGTCGTCACGGCGGGGCTCGGGACCTTTTTCGTGGTGCTGTGGAACGCGATGGACGGCGCAAGCGGAGTCGAGAACGTCCACGTCGAGGTCGCCAGGGACAACGGCGCAACCTCGACCTACCGGCTGTTCCGAGAAGTATTGTTGCCCGGGTCGCTCCCGCTGGTGCTCGTCGGATTGCGCCTCGGGCTGAGCACCTCACTGTTGATCGTCGTGGCCGTCGAGTTGGTCGCCGGGAGCAGCGGTCTCGGTAGCTTCCTGTGGGTCGCCTGGATGACCTACGACATCACTGATCTATATGCCGGGCTGGTCGTCAGTGGCGTCCTGGGGATGGTGTTTACGTACGGCCTGGCTGCGATCGAACGCCGACTTGTGCCCTGGCACACAGGTACCCACCGGACTGTCGTGCTGTGAGCGGTTTCTGTGGAAGAACGTAGAGGTATAAAACAGACTGAAATATGAAGCACAGTGGTTTCACGGGTACTGAGACAACGGACAGGTATGACCGATAGTGATCGGCAAGGCAGGCGGGTCTCGAATACACGTCGTAGATTCCTTACAGGAGCAGGCGTCGCGGCGACGGCCGGCATAGCGGGTTGTACTGGATTGCTCGGTTCAAGTTCGGAATCGGACACCGGACCGGCCACCGTCAGTTTCGGGACCCTAACGATCCCGGCCGTAGCGGAGGTGTTAGTCGCCAAAGACCGCGGCTACTTCGAGGAGCGAGACATCGATCTCGAGGTCGAACGCATCCAGAGTGCACCCCAGGCGACGCCGCGGTTGGCCAGTGGCGACCTCGACACGGCGACCGGATCGGTCGGTGCGAGCCTGTTCAACTCCGCCGCACAGGGCGTCGAGATCAGCGTCGTCGCCGACCAGACTCAGTACTGGCGCGGCCAGCCCTCTTCGAACAAGGTGCTGATACGCCCCGACAAATACACCGACGGGATGACCCTCTCGGATGTCTCGGAGGACTTTACGATCGCGCTACACGGTCAGGGCAATGTCGATGCGTACATCTGGGCGCGACTGCTCCAGCGCAACGGGATGACCTGGGACGACGTCCAGACGAAGGAAATCCTCTATACAAATATGACGGGCGCGATGTCCGCCGGCGAGATCGACGCCGCCGCCATCCCCGATCCGCTCGGACTCGGGATGGTAAACGAAACCGATGCCAAGCGACTGCTGTACGCGTCGAAACTCGCCCCGCGGATGCAGATCGGAGTCTATCTCTTCGGTGAGCCCTTTATGAACGACCGCCCCGAGGTCGCACGCCGATGGCTGGAAGCGTATCTGCTGGGCGTCCGGGAGTACTACGAACTGGGCGGGTTCCCCAGCGACGAGGTTGCTACGATCGTCAGCGATGAGTTCGACCTCCCGAAGAACGTGATCAAGATGTCGATCCCGTCGCTGCCACACAAGAACGGACAGATCAACACAGATAGTCTGACCAACCAGCAGACCTACCATCACTGCCGTGGCACCGTCGAAGAGGAAGTCGACGCATCGGCGGTCGTCGACCAGTCGCTGCTTTCGGATGCGCTCGATGAGGTCGGCCGTCTTGACGATCCCGAACCGTCCGTCGAGACGATCAACGAGTGGGGGCAGAACTCGCCTAAGCCCTACTCGGAGCTTGAGACGACCGACGAACCCGAAGGGTTCCCGGCTGACTCACTGTGTGAATGAGCGACCGGCTGACAGACAGGCAAATGGCCTCGGTACAGGACACACGTATGGAATCGCCACGGCATTCGACCGACGAGACCGCTGGGTCCGAGTCAGGGCCCGCAACTGGAGAGCGGTCAGTCCGGATCCGTGCCTCGGGCATCGAGAAAGCCTACACCGGCCAGGACGGGGAGGTACAGGCGTTATCAGGGATGGACTTGGAGGTGCACGACAGCGAGTTCTTCTGTCTGCTCGGCCCCTCGGGCTGTGGTAAGTCGACGTTCCTGCGACTCGTCAGCGGACTACTGGACGCCGACGCCGGCGAGATCGACATCCGGACCGAATCCAAGGGAGATCGGCCGACGACGAGTATGGTCTTCCAGGAGAAAGGGATCTTCCCCTGGAAGTCGGTACTTGATAACGTCGCCTTCGGGTTGAAGATGCGCGGGATCGGCAAACAGCGCCGCTATGAGATCGCCCGCGAGTACATCCGGAAGGTCAACCTCTCGGAGTTCGAGAATGCCTACCCCCACCAGCTCTCTGGTGGAATGGCCCAGCGAGTCGGGATCGCACGGGCGTTCGCGAACGACCCGCAAGTGCTGTTGATGGACGAACCGTTCGGCGATCTGGACGCCCAGACGAAACGCTACCTCCAGGAGGAGTTGCTGTCGCTGTGGAGCGAATCGAAAAAGACCGTCGTCTACGTCACCCACGACATTGAGGAAGCGATCCAGTTGGGCGATCGGCTCGGCGTGATGGGCGCACGTCCGGGTCACGTCAAAGAGATTGTCGACGTCGACCTCGACCGACCGCGCACCCGCGAGAACCTCGACATCGCTCGTCTCGAGGCATTGCAGACCCGTGTATGGGACGTGTTGAGTGACGAAGTCCAGCGCACAGTCGAAGAACAATGACATCGCTCACGAGCTCCAGAGTCTTCAAACAGCTCCCGTCGCTACTGGGCCCGTTCGTCGTGCTCGCGCTCGTGTGGGAGTTTGCGGCGGGCGTGATACTCGACCCGCGCTTTTTCCCGCCGCCGTCGGTGACGCTCCCGCTTGCCGCCGAGCTGTATCTTGAGGGTGACTTTCTAACCCACGCCGCCGCGAGCGTCCGACGGATCGTGCTTGCGACTGCGATCGGCGCGAGCGCGGGGATCGCCGTCGGAGTCGTGGCCGGGTGGTCTCATCGGGCGCGGCTGCTAGTGAACCCGCAGCTGGCAGTGCTGTACCCGCTACCGAAGATCGCACTGTTGCCAGTGATGTTTGCGCTCTTTGGCCTCACTGAGAGTGTGCGGGTTCTGACGATGGCGCTGGCGGTGTTTCTGCTGGTCGCGATCAACACGATGGGCGGCGTCCGCTCGATTGAGGACGTCCACGTGGAGGCGGCGCTGGACAACGGCGCCGGGACGTTCGATCTGTATCGAGACGTCATTCTGCCGGGTGCGCGCCCGCAGATATTCAGTTCGATCAGTATGGGCTTCAGCGTCGGCTTCGCGCTATTGGTGGTCATCGAGATGTTGGCCGCCGAGTCCGGGCTAGGTTATATCATCTGGAACTCCTGGCAGCTGTTTACGATCCCGCGGATGTACGTCGCCGTCTTCTCGATCAACGTGCTTGGCGTACTCTTCGTCCACGGCACGGAGGTCCTCGGTGACGTACTCACACCCTGGAACGGAACCTACCAACAATGACAGAACACATCGACGAACCCGAGACAGACGCACCGACCGCAGAGATAGGCGAAACAAGCGACAAGTCGGCAGAGCCGAGCGCCTCGGAGATGGCAAGCGAGTCGAACTTCGACGAGGAAGAGGCACGTCTAGAGTTTGCGGACACCGTCACGATCGAGACGACCAAGGACACCCTCTGGGCGTTTATCTCCCAGGCCGAGAACCTCGCGGACTGCATCCCGGGCGCTGAGTCGGTCGAACGACTCTCCGAACGACACTACACCTGCGAAATTACGCGCGGGATCAGCCGTGTGACAGTCTCGCTTGACGGGGAGTTCGAACTCGTCGAGATGAACGAACCGGACTGGATCGTGATGGAGGGCAACGGCTTTGACTCGACGACCGGTAGCGATTTCGACGTGCTGGCCGCGATGGAAATGGACGAACACGAGGGCGGGACTGACCTCTCTTACTCGGCGGAGCTGTACTACACTGGCGGGGTCGCCCGGCTCGGCGCGCGGCTCCTGAGTCGGGTCATCCAGGGTGACATCGAGACGTACTTCCAGAACATCAAAGACGACGTCGAGTCGGAATGACATCCTCCGCGCGGTAAACGGCGCGGTTTCCACGCGCTCGGGGCCGGGCAAGCCGACACCAACGGTGGCAAGATTCCCCGTGTGGGTACTCCGGTTTGCACGCAAGCCGTCAGTCCCGTGAGGGAGTGGTGTGCTCGGATATCTGCTTGGCCCGTGCGGGCGG
>JBEQBN010000005.1:0-20888 GCA_041639775.1 Halapricum sp. | reverse complement strand
TTCGAGACCGCCTTCGTCACGAAGGACCGCGAGCGCGTGCCCGTCGAGATATCATCGAGTCGGATCGAGTACTTCGGTATGCCGGCGATTCTGAGTGTCGCCCGCGATATCACAGAACGGAAGGAGCGGGAGCGACAGCTGCAGACGCTCAACGAACGGTTCGAACTGGCACTGGAGGCCGGCCAGTTCGGGATCTGGGACTGGGACATCGAGACCGACGAAGTCACGTTTAGCGAACGCTGGGCGGAGATGCTGGGGCACTCACTCGAAGAGATCGACCCCCGCCTGAACGCGTGGGAGAATCGAGTCCATCCCGAGGACCTCCCGGACGCGCGAGACGCGCTGGAAGCGCACTTCGAGGGCGAGACGGACTACTACGAATGCGATCACCGGATGCGGACGAAATCGGGCGACTGGATCTGGATCCGGGACGTCGGCAAAGTGTTCGAGTGGAGCGAGGACGGCGACCCGGTTCGGATGGTCGGGATCCACCAGGACATCACCGAGCGCAAGCAGCGACAGAAGGAACTCCGGCGCCAAAACGAGCGCCTCGAGGAGTTCGCCAGCGTCGTCAGCCACGACCTGCGGAACCCGCTACAGGTGGCCTCGGGCCGGCTAGAGCTAGCCAGGGAGGACTGCGACAGCGAACACCTGGATCGGATCGACGACGCGCTCGACCGGAGTCAGGCGCTGATCGACGATCTGCTGACACTCGCACAGAAGGGTGAGTGGGTAGCCGAGACCGAGACTGTCGAGCTGTCAGCAGCGGTCGAAGGGGGGTGGCACAGCGTCGAGACCGACGAGGCAACGCTGTCGGTCGAAGCCGATATGTCGGTCCGGGCAGACGAAGCGCGCCTCCAGCAACTGTTCGAGAACCTCTTTCGCAACGCCGAGGAACACGGGAGTAATAACCCGACTGTCAGGGTCGGGTCGCTCGACGAACGAGACGGATTCTACGTCGCCGACGACGGGGACGGAATCCCCCCTGACGAACGTGCTGACGTCTTCGAGAGCGGGTACTCGACCGCCGAGAACGGTACCGGATTCGGGCTTGCGATCGTCGAGGAGATCACACACGCACACGGCTGGGATATCGACGTGACGGACAGCGAGCACGGCGGGGCGCGCTTCGAGATCAGTGATATCGACATCGTTGGGGAACACGGCGAAGGCTGATCGACGTGGAAACAGAGAGACGGCCAGGTATCAGTCCTCGATGACGAGCAGCCGGCCGAAGATGGCCGCGCTCGCCAGAAAGACCCCGCCGAAGACCACGTAGAGGAGGACCTTCACGGCCAGCGGCAACGGCACCAGAAACGTCCCGAAGACAATGCCGAGGGCTATGACGCCGACACCCGCACCGGCCAGCACGATTCGCGGGACCATCTAGCCACGAGTGGACGGGCCGGGACAATGAATCTATACGATTGGTCCGGCATCGCCCCGACCGATGGACGAGTGAACCGCCGGCTACATCCACGTGCCTGGGGGATCCAATGTCGGCAGTAGCGGACAGTATCAATAGCTATTTTTCGCTGGTGTCGATATGCGATGGCATATGCACGAGGGGACGAGTCGGCGGGCGTATCTGTCCGCGACAGCGGGCGTGCTCACGCTCGCGGGTTGTTTGGGGGAAACGCACGACGGGACCGAGACGGCACCGGACGACGAATCGGAGCCCGAAGAGTCCCCGTCAGGCGACGAACGGACAGCAGCCGAACCAACGGGGTCGTGGCCCTCCTACCAGCGGACGCGGTTGAACGCCGGCGCGACGGATCCGGGCGACCCGCCGGTCGAAGCGCCGACGGAGGCCTGGACCTTCGAGACCGGCGACGAGATCCACGCCGGACTGGCGATTCACGACGGGATCGTCTACGTCCCCAGCGAGGACGAACACCTCTACGCGCTGGATCTGGCGGACGGGAGCGAACGGTGGGCCTTCGACGCCGAGACCGGGCTGTACAACCACTCGCCGGCGGTCGCCGGTGACACGGTCTATCAGACCAACGGCAACGGGACGCTGTTCGCCATCGACATTGAGAGCGGGCTACAGTGGACCTACGAGGCCGACGTCTACGTCAGTCGCGGCGCTGTCGTCTCCGAATCGGCGGTGTTCTTCGGCGACAACGGCGACACCGTCTACGCCGTCGACCGGGCCACGGGGTCGGAGCTGTGGACCTACGAGGTGGTCGATCCGATCCAGTCGCCGCCGACCTATCACGACGGCGCGGTGTACGTCAGCTCGCTGGATGAGCATATCTACAAGCTCGACGCCGAAAGCGGCACCGAGCTGTGGAACCACCGGACAGACGCCCGTCCCGGCTCTCCCACAGTCTACGACGGGACGGTGTACGCCTCGACGACTGGCGGGACGATGTACGCGCTCGACGCCGCGGACGGCAGCGAGCAGTGGACCGCGGTCGCCGGTGGGATGGACGACGCACCGACGGTCACCGAGACGACCGTCTACGGGGACTCGACCTACGGCATCGACGCCTGGGACCGATCGAACGGCGAGCGTCTCGACGATGTGATCGACACCGACGGCCTCGGCGATGCGACGGCACTGGTCGATGACACGCTCTATTTCGCCAGCGAGGACGCGGTCGTCTACGCCGTCGATCCCGCCGATGGGTCCGTCCGATGGAGCTATGGCGTGGGCTACGCGGTCGAAGGCTCCCCGGCTGTCGGCGACGGGTACGTCGTCGTCGGGACGACCAGAGGCGTCGTCCACGCGCTCAAATGACATCCTCCGCGCCGTGAGATTCCCGCTTCACTCAGCGCGCGTGTCCGCGTCAGCTTCGCAACGATCGCCACACAGGTTTTGCAACGATCCGACCGACGAGATACGTGCCGCCGATAATCAACGGAGCGGCAACGGCAACGCTAGTACCGTCGTTATTCCCAAGCGCTATCCAAACACCGAGGATAGTTAGCTGGATTCCAGTAGCAACGAATTTTTCTTCTTTATCCAAGATAGATCACCTCTATGTAGTTTGGTCAATCTCACCAGGCTCAACAGCGATCTCATCCTCCCAGAGAACTGTGCAAGAGTCCAGATTCATTGTTATCCCAATCGGCCCGATACCAGCTGTAGCCTCAGCCTTAAATGGCCAAGGCAAGTCAACTGCGGCCCAAGTATGCTTATACTCCGCTTTGACAGGAATCCCGTCGTTACCGGAGTCAACTTGCTTCAGGTCTGTCTGTAGCGTGACAGACGTTTCCCCATCAAGGAGATACGGAAGGTCAACGTCATACGCTAGCCCCTTTTCCGGAGCGAAGTCTTGGTACTCTAAGGAGACGGAACCATCTGCCGCTGTACGTGAATGCGTTTTCACACCGCTTTCAGTCGGTTCAGGTGCGCTCCACTCACTACTATCGTAGACGATTCCGAATCCGTCATCCACAATACTGGCATCCCTGGCTGAAAGTTTTCTATCCTGCAGGGACATAGTGGCAGTAACTATCCATCGATCGTCGTACGACTCGACGACAGACGTCACCAATTCCGAATCGCTATCGTCGTAGTGTCCGAGTGTTGAAATTCCAGTGTTCGCCGTCAAGTCTCTTTGAGATGCCCCAGGAATGCATTCCCGCTGGAAGCCATACCGGACGTTATGCTTCTCCAGCAACTCCTGTGCTTCCTGAACCCGTGCCTCAAGTAACAGATCCGCCACACGATCGTGAATACCCGCTTCAGCAGCGGAAACACTATCGTCAGCAGTAGCAGACCCGATAAAGGCTGAAGCACTTGCTCCCAATGCCCCCAGAGACGTGAGGTATTGTCTCCGTCTCATTCCATAAGAAAAGTCAGACCAGTATTACATAAGTACTTTGGTTCTGTATTCGTATTATAGAATTATATTAGTCACAGCCGATTCTGACGCTCGTCCCCTCGAAAGACAGCGGACGATCGAAGACCGTCGTACTCCCGAACAGCAGAGAACACGCGGTCCACACCAGACGAGGAGACACAGTCTATACAGCGAGTATGGGGAAGACCTGCTGGCTCACTGCGTTCGCCAGCAGTCGGTGTCCGATCAGTCCTCAGCCGCCGCGTGATCGACCAGATCAATCTCGCCGGCGTCCAGCTCTTCCGCGCCACTTTTTCCCGCTCGGGTGTCCTCGCTTCGCTGCGGCACCGCTCGCGGCAAAAACGTGGGGAAAAAGACCTGCTGGCTCACGACTTCGCCAGCAGTCAGTATCCGATCAGTCCCCAGCCGCCGCGTGGTCGACCAGATCAATCTCGCCGGCGTCGAGTTCTTCCTCGACCTCGCGAGCTGCCTCGACCATATTCGCCATCTTCTGGTAGGCGACCTCGCGGGGCAGCAGCTTCACGCCACAGTCCGGCGAGACCGTCAGTTGTTCAGGCGGGACGACCTCCAGCCCGCGCTTGATGTTCTCCTTGATCTCCGCGACGGACTCGACCTCGGCGTCGTGGACGTCGACGACACCCATCGCGAAGTCCTTGGTGAACTCGTGCTCTTTGAAGACCTCGACCTGCTCGAAGTCGCCGTTGGCCAGTTCGAGGTCGAGTTCCTCGACCGGGAAGTCCAGGATCTCTGGGTAGATCCGCGAGTAATCGCCGTAACAGACGTGCAGTCCCAGGCGGACATCGTCCGGAACATCATCGACGATCCGTTCCAGCGCCTCGCCGACGATGGCGTGGTCGTCCGGCGTGGTGGCGAGGGCAGGCTCGTCGATCTGGATGTATCGCGCGCCGGCCTCGACCAGCGCCTCGATCTCCTGGTTGACCAGATCCGCAAGCGCGTAGGTCAGCTGCTCCTCGTCGTCGTAGACCTCGTTGAAACTCCAGGACGCGAGCGTGTAGGGTCCGGTGATCGGGACCTTCACCGGCGCGTCGGCTACGTCGTCAGTGAACTCGAACTCCTCGACGAGCCACTGCTGGTCGTACTCGACCTCCTCAACCACCGAGGGCTTGTCGAAGTAGTTGTGTCCCCACACCTTCACACGGCCGTTGAACTCGTAGCCGTCGATCCGGTGGGCGAAGTACTCGACCATCTCGTTGCGCCGCATCTCGCCGTCGGTGACGACGTCGATGCCGGCCCGCTCGTGCTCTTCGGTGATCAGGCGGGCGGCGTCGTCTTTCGATTCCTCCCAGTCCTCGACGTCGAAGTCGGAATCGGGGTCCTCGAACAGTTCCCGGGCCGTGTCGTGCCACTCGGGCTTGGGATAGGAGCCGACGACGGTCGTCAGCAGGAAGTGGTCGTTGGGGTGATCCGCCGGTCGGAACTGCTCGCGTGTATCCGTCATAGTTGCACCTCCGCTCCGTCAGCGGCGTCGGAAAGCGCCTGGAGTTTCGCCTCGAACTTGTTGGTCGGCAAGTAGAACAGCTCGGTGTTCGCGGTCGCGTAGACCGTCTCGAAGTCGTTGGCGGTCTGGTCGGCGACCCACTCGATGCGCTCGCGGATCTCCTCGGGTGTCTCGACCAGCGTGTTCTGGCCGTCGACCAGTCCCAGCGCGATCGAGTCTTTCGTGCCGTACTCGTTGATATTGTAAAGGTTCTGCTCGTGGTCGGTCACGAAGTCATAGCCGACGGCATCGATGTCCGCGTCCAGCAGGTGGGCGTGGACTTTCTCCTCGAGTGCGCCCCAGTAGGTCTGGACGACCACTTCAGCGTCGGCAGCACTCGCGACGGCGTCGATCGCCTCGCTGGCGCGCTCGTCCTCGCCCTCGCCGGGTGCGTCGGTGACCAGCGACGGTTCGAGCAACAGCAGCGTCTCGGCGTCGAACGCCTCGGCCTCGCCCGCGAGAAAGTCCGCGACACCGTCGAGAAACGCCGCGTCGTCGCCGTAGTACTCGTCGGTGGCCAGCTCCGAGAGCGAGTAGGGACCCGGCAGGACGGCCTGCAAATCTTCGCCGTCCGTGAGAGAATCGGCCGCGTCGAGCTCGTCAGCCACGTCGCCGTCGGTGGTCAACTCGCCGGTGACGACCGGTTCCCGATAGAAATTGTTGTTGTCGTAGTAGCGGACGATCCCGTGGGTCTCGACGTTGTCGTGGACCGCCAGCGGATGGGCGAGCATATCGTCCCACCGCAACTGTCCCTCGACAGTCCGATCGAGTCCGGCCGCCCGCTGAGACTCGATCACATCGGCACGGGCCTCTTCGTAAACCGAGGTGATCTCCGCGCCCTCGTCGCCACTAATTAGATCGCCTTTCTGATGGCCTTTCAATCGAGATAAGTCGTCTTTCGCCCAGTCCGGTAGCGGGTACAATCCCGGTGTCGTCGATACGATTTCCGTCATTACAGCGGCATACGAAATGACGGGCTTTAATATTTACTACTTCGATGAATGTCCAACAGTTATTCCGCGTCCAGGACGAGGTCGGCGAGTCGTTCGTCTTCGACCAGATCCAGCAGGTCGTCGCGATCGAGGAGTTTGATGTCGTGGTCTGTGGCGCGTTGGCGAACCGGCTCGGGGACGTTGGCGGTCGTGACGAGCGCGGCGGCGTCTGCCCGCTCGGTCTCGTCACGATCGGTGACACAGCGGTCCACGACGGAGGCTTCGAGATCCTGACCGGGAGTGTGGACCGTCCAGATCAGGACTCGAAGGTCGATCGCCCGCCGTCGGATCGCCATAATGTCGTATTTAGCGCTCGAGTGGGCGAAGATGGTCGTTTCCCAGCCCAGTTCCCGCCAGCACGCCGCGATGAACTCGGTGAAACGCGATTCGTCCATCGCTTGGATCTCCGTGTCCACTGTCGCTCGGTGGTCGCCAGCACTGTCTCGACTGTCGTCGGGATCATCGGTGATCGAAACCCAACTGGAGGTGTCGGTCGGATCGAGGTCTGACCCGGACGATTCAGCGCTGTCGGGATCCCGCGCGGTGATGCCTGCAACGATCGTTTCTTCGGGGCCGGATCGGTCGTCCCCGGCCGAAGTCCTCCCAGACGTGACGTGGTCGTCCCGCTCGATGCTGTGATCGGAGCCATCGCGGCTGACATCGTACTCGATCAGTGCGCGCTGATGATCGATCGCGATGCGCCACTGAACCACTGTCGATTCTCGATCCGGGGCCAGTTCAGCCACGGCATCGCGAGCCGACGCGAGCCGGTCGCTGGCCTCATCACACGCCGCCAGAGCCTGTTCGGTCCGACCGTTCGCGTGAAGTCGCTCGGCGGCCGCGAGCAGCCGCTCGATCACGGACGTGTGGGCGCCAACGAGCGCGTCGACGATCTCCAGAATCCGCTCTTGGATCGTCTCGGTGTCGCCCTCGAAAGGTGAATCGGGGCCCCAGCAGAGGCTCAGCCAGTCGCGATGTGCCGCAAGTGCGTCGGCCAGCCGTCGAGCGCGCTGTTGTGGATCGTCGATCGCCTCGGCATCACTCAGTGCCGTCGTCGCCGTCTCGCGGGGCCGGTCTTCGAGTCGCGCTAGGTCACGTTCGACCGACTGCAACCGCTCTTCGATCTCCCCGTCCGGCGGCTGATCGGCGTCGATCGAACGAGCCCGCTCTGCAGCGTCACGCCCATTTCGAAAAGCCTCGTGAGCCGCCCGGAGCCGTCCCACAGCTTCGTAGTGATCGGCCCGCTCGAAGTGCTCATCGGCGGCCCTCACGAGTGCTCTGCGCTGTACCGTTCGGATTTCTTCGCGGTAGGCGTCGAAATCCGCGTGGACGAGGACACGGTCACCGACATCAAAGGTCCGCACCTGCTCGCGGCCCGCCGCGATCACCGATAGCGCCTCTTCGGCGGCCTCGAGTGCGGCGTCAGGCTCGTCGTCGAGCCGACTCCGTGCAGCTACGAGTTGCTCGTCGGCGCGTGCGGCAAAGCGATCGGCTTGGGACCACGCCGCCTTACTCTCCTCGAGGTAGGCGACGACAGCCTCGAGGTCACCGCCAACCGGCAACGACCACTGCTGGCCGGCCTCAGTTCGGACAAGAAGCCGCTCTCGTAAGAGCCCGCTGTCGGTATCAATCCGCGTGACAGCCGAAAACGGGATCGGGATGACCCGATCACTGCCGGCGTCCGCTCCGCCGATTGCAATCACTAGGCGGAGCGCAGTTATCGCGACGACGGTTCGGTGTCCACGTGTCGGTTTGTACGTCTCGCTGTTCTCGTCGCTTTCGACTGTTACCCCACCCCGCTTTGCGTGGATCACAAACGCAACCTGCTCGCTGTCACCGAGATACGACGATAATGGCCCGTCAGCGAGATACTCCCCACTCAGTCGCTCGTCTATCCGTGCGGGCGAGCCTGAGCCGTCTTCGCCGTCTAGTTCGATAACTTCGACCATCGCTGGCCCGTACCTGTACTAGTCAAGCGACGTATTATCTAATAATTGTAATATTTTGTACACTAAATGCAGGAAATATATCCGAAGAGAGTTCAGCAATCGTCCGGGCGGAGTTCGAGGACGACAAGTCGCTCAAACGGGTGTGATTCGTCGGCGACTTCGCGGGCGGTCAGTCCACCGGCCGTCGCGCTCGCACGCACGGCATCGATGTCAGTAAGCGAACTGACGAGCAACAGTACCACACCGTCATCGGCGAGGACGCGTCGAACAGTATCGAGAAACGGATCGATCACGGCGCGACCGTCTTCGCCACCGGAGAGAGCACGCTCCATCCAGTCGTCGAACGTATGATCGGGGTCGGTCGGCAAGTACGGCGGGTTGAACGCGACGACGTCGAAACGGTCGTCTCGGAACGGTTCGACAAGATTCGCCCGGACGGTCGACAAACCGGCCTCATAGGCCTCGCGGCAAGCCATCGGATTGATGTCCGTCGCGACGACCGCTGCCCCACTCGCCGAGAGTGCGGTCGCAACGTATCCCGATCCAGTGCCGACTTCCAAGACGAGATCGCCCGTGTCGACGTACTCACGCGCGGTCTCAGCGAGGAGATGTGAGTCCTCGGCCGGTTCATACACCTGATCGAGATCGCGCTGTGTGGCCAGTTGGAGTCGGTCGTCTCTCATTACATATCGGGTTCGTCGCTCGTCGCCCTCGGCGTTTCGCTTTGGATCGCCAACCCATCGGG
Organism: Halapricum sp.; assembly: GCA_041639775.1. Classification (GTDB taxonomy): domain Archaea; phylum Halobacteriota; class Halobacteria; order Halobacteriales; family Haloarculaceae; genus Halapricum. The sequence continues at coordinate 11,889 of JBEQBN010000005.1, read as the reverse complement.
TGGCCGTCCGCCAAGCGTGCGCTGGGGGAACGGGATCGTGATCCCCTCTCGGTCGAAAGCGTCCTTGACCGCGGCGACGACAGCTGTCTGGGCCCTAAAGCGTCGCCGCGCAGTCGGATCGTCGATCCAGAAGCGCAACTCCAACACCACAGCGGAGTCACCGAAGCCCGTCAGGACGGTCCGCGGGCTCGGGTTCGAGCGGATCTCCTCGCGGTCGAGGCCACGTATCGTCTCGGCGGCCAGTTCGCGAGCGCGCTCGACGTCGTCGTCGTAGTCGACCCCAACCTCGACGTCGACGCGCAGTCGACCCTGTCTAGAGCGGTTGACCAGCCCCGTGGCCGTCACCACGTCATTTGGGATCGTGACGGATTCGTCGTTGAACGTGCGCAGTTCAGTGTTGAACACGGATACGTCGGTAACGATCCCCTCCCGGTCGTCGATTGCGACCCAGTCGCCGATATCGAAAGGGCGACCGAACAGCAGCACGAACCCCGCAAGCACTGACGACAGCGTCTGTCGGGCCGCAAGACCGAGCACAACGCTCAAGAATCCGGCCCCGAGCAGGATGTCTGAAGGGTTGATCCCCCAGACAGCGAGAACGACGAGGATCGCCAACGAGTACAGCACGAGCTGAAGCACGTGGTACGTCACCTCGTGTTGATGGCGCGAGAAAGCATCGTGTTCCTCGAAGACGAGGCCAGTAACCCGTTTGACAAACACCGTCGCGCCCCAGGCACCGACCAACAGGAACAACGAGACCAGCGCGCGAACGACCGTCGTCGGATTCGGGTCGAGGACGTCAGAAATGGCCGTCGCCTGCGCGCTTGCGTCCCAGATGGCGAGGACGGCAGCGGTCGCTCCGACCGAAGTCGCGACGATCAGTGCCGCCTGCGCAGCCTCGAGTAGACTGCCGCGGGGATCGTACTGCACCCGAAGCCAGCGACCGACCTGTCGAATCGCCCAGCTGCCCGCCAGCACGGCGACAAGCAGGCCGAGCGTTCCGAGCCACCGCTCGGTCGGTGTTACGAACACCTGGCCGACGACTGAAAACTCGATCACCAGCACACCCCCGTCAATAGCGACCGACCCGATCACGGATCACCCACCTCGACCGCAAGCTGTGCGAGCTTCGCGAACTCCGCCGGCGTTACGTCCCCGGCTCGCTTGCTCATACGGCTCTCATCGGCGGCCGCAACGACCGCGTCAGGATCGTCGAGGCCCGAGATGTGTCCGGTGTTGCGGATCGCGTTACGCATCGTCTTGCGGCGCTGGGTGAAGATGGCTTTCACGAGGTTCATAAATACCTCGTCGCTCGGGACTTCGTACGCCGGCTCGCGCGGGGTCGTCCGGACGATCGCGCTCTCGACGGCCGGCGGCGGCCTGAACGCCGCCTTCGGCACGGGTTCGACCACCTCGATATCGGCGTAATGGCCCGCCGTCACGGACAGTCGGCCGTACTCTTCGGTCCCCGGATCGGCCGCCATCCGCTCGGCGAACTCCCGCTGGAACATCAGGACGAGCGGCACGCCGTGCGGGAGGAGCCGGAACGTGATCTCGCTGGAGATCCCGTAGGGGAGATTCGAGATCGAGGCCGTGAACTCGGGCAACTCGACGTCCAGGGCGTCACCTTCGATGACGGTCAGCCGTCCGGCATCGACCTCGGCGGCGAACTCCTCGCGGAGAAACGCCGCCAGATCCGGGTCGCGCTCGACGGTCGTGACCTGCCCGGCGACGGCGAGCAGCCGATCGGTGAGCGCGCCGGTCCCGGCCCCGATTTCGAGAACGTGACTAAGATCGGCGTCGATCTCAGTCGCGTAGGTAGGCACGCGATCGAGCACGCGATCGTCGACCAAGAAGTGCTGATCGCGGTCGGGGTTTCCCCCGACGCCGGCACGGGCTAACAGCGCGTCGGGATCGCGAAAGTCAGTGCCGTCCATCTTATTCGCTGTCACGGCGGGCGAAGATCCGGTATTTCAGGTCCGTTTCTTCGATCTCTTCGAGAATGCGTTCGACGAGCACGTCCTTCGGATCGTGGAGACCGCTAACTCGCGCCTCGATGTCCTCGAAATTCTGGAAGGGGCGGCGTTTGCGTGCTTCGAGGACGTTGTTGCGCAATTTCTTGCCGATCCCCGGCAGGAGGTTCAGCGCGTGCAGTCGAGTCGTGATCGGCTGGGCGTCGTTGTAGAAATCGACGAACCGCTCGGTATCCGCGTCGATGATGTCTTCGATCGCGTAGTCCAGTTCGGACTGAGCACCGCTCGAAAGGTCCTCGTAGTCAATCTCGTGAGCGCGCTCGATGTTGTCGCCGCGCTCGACAGGGATTCGATCCCCGATCGAAATGTCGGCGCCCTCAGCGAGCACAAGTTCAAACAGGCGAAACTCCTCAATGGAGACGGCGTACGCCAGCGGCTCTTTCTCATACTGTGGCCGCTCATCGTCTGAGCGTCCGTGCGGCAGGTGATCGAGAACGACTGCCGTCGGAGCACTCGACTCGTCGTCGCGGTGACCGGAACTCATATCGAGACGCTACGACGAGAACGTTCTTAATACCGGCGGGTGCCGATTGCAGCCAGACAACAGCTATCGACGAGTGGGGACGCGATCAGACGTACTTCGCGACGACGTTGAGAATGTCGTCGAGTTCCTCGCCCGACAGCGAGTATCGCTCCTGGGCGAAAACCGAGCGCAGTTCGTCCCGGTCTTCGGGCAGCAAGTTGGCGATCTTGTAGGCAGTCGCCTCGTCGATTTTTTCTAGGTCCTGGAGTTCGGCGACGAACTCCTCGGACTCTTCGACATCGAGGGTCGCAAAGCGGTTGACGTGCTCGACGGCGCGAGTGAGTTCATACCGCATCTCTCGGTCTTCATCGAGGGCGCGCTCGCGCTCGATGTCTTCGAGAACCTCTTTGGCCTCGGCGAGGGTGAGATACTCCTCTTCGAGCTTTTCCTTGAAGATCGTCATCGCTTACTCCTGTCGTCGGAGGTGCGCGGCCTTGACGATCAGCGTCTTCTCGACGCCGCCGTCTGTGATCTGGACTTTGTAGGCTTTCCCCTGGGTGCCGACGACCGTCCCGGTGTGGCCGTTGAAGCGGGGATGAAACCGCCCCTCGGCGACGCTTGGATCGATCGCCAGATGGACGACGTCGCCGTCCTCGAACTGCTCGACGGCGCGCTGTGGCGGCGATGTCCCCCGATCGCGGGGGTCGTTTTTGAGCTTGTTCCGCGTTCCCTCGAGTGGACCGTTTGAACTGGGCATTCTTGCCGTCCGGTAGTCCGGTCGGGCATATAAAACGTGCGTTCCGTTACCGTCGTGGTCCGCCGTGACACGCGAGTCCCGGCGCAAAAACAGCCTACACGCGGCCGACGTTTTCGACGGAGACACTCTCGACGTCCTCGACCTCGCCGAAGGCTTCCTCGACGGATTCGGTACCGCCGGACTCATCGGGGACGATCACGGTCGGCAACAGCGCGACTAGGCCGAAGGCGACCTCGTCACGCTCGAAGCCGTTGATCTTCGCACCCTCGGGCAGGGACTGTTCGAGACGCTCCTGGAGGGCGTCCAGGTCGACGTCCGGGCTGTTCGGCATAACCTTGATCTTGGCAGCGACTTTTCCCATAGTTATGGTCCCGTGAACCCGCAGTCGGGGCACTCATAGAGGTTGCTCTGCTTGCGGCACTTCGCACAGCGATAGATCTGGTGTCCGCATTCGGGACAGTTGAACGCAGCGGCGTTCGTGCCGGTGACGTTGATCCCGCACGAAATGCATTTTTGCCGGTGCTTTTGCTGGCTCTCGCTCATCCGTACACGTCCTTTCACATCACGGCTTTTAACGGTTGCTAATACCGGTGGCTATGCGTTCGGACAGATATTCGCCACGACGGCGTGGCACATCATTTCGAAACGGTATAGCCACCAGTATACGCGCGACGCGGCCCACCGAGGTCAGCGCCGTCGGGTCAGCGCTAGGCTTTTGCTCGCCGCGCGGTGAACTCCGACAATGAGCCACAGTCACGGTGACGGGGTCAGCGAAAGTGTCCAGATGTATCTCAAGGAGATCTACTTGCTCTCCCGTGGAGGTGACTACGCCAAGACCGGCGAGTTAGCCACGCGGCTGGACGTCTCGCCGCCAAGCGTCACCGAGATGTTCGGCCGGCTGGAGGAAAACGGGCTGCTGGAATACGAGAAACGGCGCGGCGCGGTCCTGACCGACGAGGGACAGTCTCGCGCGCGACGGCTCCTGCGCAAACACTGCCGCATTGAACGCTTTCTCGTCGAACATCTCGGCGTCGAGGAGGGATTCCACGAGGAGGCGTGCCGACTCGAACACGTTATGAGCGACGAGGTCGCGAACCGACTCGACCGCTATGTCGAACTCGAAGACGACTGCCCGGACTGTTATGACCCCGAGCGCCAGCACTGCTCGAAACTCGATGTGGCCTGATCATCGGCCCGACAACGCCCAATCGGACCTGTCAGTCCGAAATTCATTGTCTGACGGCACTTTATCTCCCTGCGACACGAGACCAGACATATGAGCAGTGAGTCCCAAGAGCCAAACTCGAACGCCGAAGCCGAGGAAACGCCCGATTCCGGCGGCGATCCGGCCGCCAAAGACACGACGAGCGCGCCCGCGCTGACGCTTGCATTACCGGACGGAAGCGAAAGCGTCTCCGACGCGATCGTCACCAACAGGGAGATGCTCCGGGAACCACAGGAACACGGACTCGCGACCGATCAGGATATCACGCATCTCTCCAAGGCAATGGAGGGACTCTCCTCGAGCGTCGAGGAAGTCAAACACGAACACGAGAAAAGCGAGTCCGAGATCGACGAGTTGCGGGCAGTCGTGGAGCGACAACGCCAACAGATCGACGAACTGCAGTCGATGGTCACCTCGCTTGCGGATATCCTGGGGACCGAAGCCGAGTGGGACACGTTCGAAGACGAATGACATCCTCCCCGGCGTGAACAGAGCGGGACTACGTCCCGCAGGCAGTCGGCCGTAGGCCGACGACGGCGGGACTCTCTCGCTGTTGAAAGGTAGGGACTGCCGCTAGAACCTCGTGCGGTCGATTCGGGACGTGCGTCCCGCAGTCCGTGTGACGCCGCTGGCAGAGTGGTGCTTTCAAATGGCCCCGTCCCCCAGAGAGTGATAATGAACGGCAACAGTTTCGGTCGTCTCTTCCAGGTGACGACCTTCGGGGAGAGCCACGGCGAAGCGATGGGCTGTACGGTCTCGGGGGTTCCAGCGGGCGTGGAACTCGACGAAGAGGACATCCAAGAGGACCTCGACCGGCGCAAACCCGGCCAGTCGATGATCACGACCTCCCGCGGCGAGCCGGACAAGGTCTCGATCAAATCCGGCCTGCAAGATGGATACACGACAGGGACGCCGATCGGGATGGTCATCCAGAACAAGGACGCCCGCTCGGGCAAGTACGAGCCGTTCGTCACCGCGCCACGGCCCAGCCACGGCGATTTCACCTACTCGGCGAAGTTCGGCACGCGCAACTGGGGCGGTGGCGGCCGCTCGTCTGCCCGGGAGACCGTCAACTGGGTCGCTGCCGGCGCGATCGCGAAACAGGTGCTCGAACAGAGCGACTACGACATCCGTATCAAAGCCCACGTCTGCCAGCTGGGCGACATCGAGGCCCCCGACGTGAGCTTCGAGCAGATCCTCGAATACTCAGAGGCAAACGAAGTCCGGTGTGCCGACCCCGAGACCGCCGAACGGATGCGCGAACTCGCCGACGAGTATCAGAAAGCGGGCGACTCCATCGGCGGCGCGATCTACTTCGAGATGCAGGGGGTGCCGCGGGGACTCGGCGCGCCGCGGTTCGACAGTTTCCCCTCGCGGATGGCCCAGCTTATGTACTCGATTCCGGCGGTCAACGACTTCGAGTACGGCATCGGCCGGGAAGCCCGAACGACGGCCGGCAGCGAGTACAACGAGGACTGGGAATTTGAGGGCGAGTCGCAAGGCGACTCGGAAGCGTCGAGCGGCGACGAGCCGCGAGACAGCGGCGACCCGACGCCCGTCGGCAACGACCACGGCGGGATCCAGGGCGGGATCACGACCGGCGATCCGATATACGGCGAGGTGACCTGGCATCCGCCGGTCTCGATCCCGAAAAAGCAGGAGACCGTCGACTGGGAGACCGGCGAGCGCAAGGAGATCCAGGTTGTCGGCCGCCACGACCCGACGCTGCCCCCGCGGGCGGTCCCGGTCGTCGAGGCGCTGTTGTACAGCACGGTGCTTGACTTCATGCTGCTCGACGGCCGGATCAACCCCGACCGACTGGACGATCGGCCCGGCGAGTACGACACCGAGTATCATCCCTCAAGTCCGGTCAACGATCCCGAGGACGCCGACACGCACGCCGAGAGCGTCGACGAAGACTGACGGCCTTTTGACAGTGGGCCATCCCGCCCGACTTGCATTAATTCGGTTCGGCGTCGTCGCTACGCAGCTCCCGTTTCACGGTCCGCCAGCGTCGCCGGGCACAGACGATCGCATCGAAGAAGACGACGACGAGGCCAGCAATGCCGATCCACTTCAGCGGCGGGAACTGTTCGAACGCCGGCGTAGAGTTCGCAACGAGCACGAACAGGATGATGTATCCAAACCGGGCGATCCGGCGGGCTGTCAGGAGATCTGACCCGTTCAGCGAGTCGGCCATACCCGTCGTTAGAAATCGACTGACAAGAACCTGTGGGGAAAATGCCAAGCGAAGTCGACAGTTTATCCGCAAAATTCCTGAGTTCAAATATTAGGGACTTGGAAATGGACGTATCCAGGCGAAGTGTATTAGCTGCGCTTTCGGCAGGTCTCGGCGGCTGCTCGGCGGTGTTCCCGCAGCAGGCGTCGCCGCCGTCAGACGGGGACTGGCCGATGCAAGGGGCAAATCCGGTCGGCGACTACCATCAGTCCGGTACCGACGCACCGACCGAAGGCATCCACGAACGGTGGCAGCGCAAGCTGCAGTCGCTCGGCGGCTGGTATGCCGAGCCGGTTTACTACGACGGGACGCTGTATGTGCGCTCGGACGGGATTGAACTTCGCGACGGGACGACAGGGCGACGACGACGGACGGTCGACATTCAACTGCTGGGCCCGCCCGCAGTCACGACCCAGACCCCACACCGGAACGCCACGCTCGTCGGACTGACCGGGACCACGTCGCTGACGTCGTCACTCCTCGAACCGGGCGGCGGATCGCCACTGTCTATACCGACAGAGGGGATCATCGCGCTCAACCCCGCAGACGGGCTCGGATCCGATCCGCGACCTCGGAAACGCTGGCGATTTCCACACTCCGGTGGTCGGTTCTCGGTCTGGTCCGACGAGGGACAGATCGGGGCAGTCCCGACTGGCGATCGACTGCTGTTTGGCGGCTCTTGGCACCGGTCGGACGGGAGCGACGCCGGCGGGCTGCTGGCGCTCGATGCAGCGACGGGTGAGATTGCGTGGGAGCAGCGGCTGTCGACCGACTCAACGTGGACCGGTTCAGCCGGTCGCCCGTCAGTTCTCGACGGGGTCGCCTACACCCATACGGTCAGCGGAACGTGTCACGCCGTCGCTGTCACCAACGGTAATCGGCACTGGCAGCGCGACCTCGGTGCCGAGACATACGCGGCCCGGCCGCTTGTCGCGACGCCTGACTCGGTAGTGACAATCTCCGATGGTATCGTCTACGGGCTCGATCACGCTGACGGCACCACGCTGTGGAAACGCGACCTTCCGGGATCTCACGACGAGTCCGAGACACTCACCGCCGCGGAGGGGGATGTACTGGTTCGTCGCTCCACCGAGGAACAGCGACTGCTGCTCGCACTCGACACGGCGACCGGCGACACGCTGTGGCAGATCGAGGACGTCACCGTCCGCGGACAGCCGGTCGTCGCCGACGGGACAGTCTTCACAATGGAACGTGACGTGTTGACTGCGCGTGCTCTCACGGACGGGACGGTCCGGTGGCGGTTCAAGCCCGACACATCACCAGTTGACGTGGCACCGATCGTCGCTGACGGGACGGTCTATCTACAGACTCTTGGCCACCTGTACGCACTGGAGGCACCAGTATGAACAACGGAGACGACCAGGTGGACTCGGAACGAGCCGGATTCTGGCGGCGTGTCGTCGATACCCTCCGGGAAACGCCGACTGTGGTCGTACCCTTTACGTTGCTCGGACTGCTCGCTACCGGCATCGAAGTCCTGCGCCAGTCCGATCCGGTGGTGACGGTGCCGCAGACGGCCGCTCAACAGGGATGGGTTCACGTCACGTTTCCAGTGTATCCCCGTCCGTTCGAGGCCGTCGGGACGACTCTCGCGGGCACTCTCGGACTCGAAATCGAGTGGTTGCTCCGGACAGCCACGCTCGAAACTGTCGCCCTGATCGGGGCCGCTGGGGCGATGGTCGGCGTCGTCAGGATGATCCATCCTGAGCAAAGCCGTCCAGTCGTCGGATTCGTCCGGCTCGCCGCATACGAACTCGGTCTCGCTGGCGCCCTGCTGGCGATCGAGTACGGGCTGCTCGTCACCGATCTCGCCGACCTTGTGGCGCTCCCATTGATGATTGTATTGCTCTATCTATACGTTCGACTGTTCACAGTCCCAGCACTGCTCGCGCAGGGGGAGCCGATCGTGACGGCACTTAGAGAAAGCACCCAGCGGACGTGGCTGTCCGGGTGGACACGACTCGGGCTGCTGTGCCTGTTTGGACTCTGCGGACACCTAGCTGTTAGCTTACCGGTCGTCGTCTCTGCGTTGCCGCTGCCAGCCGGAACGGCGTTTGCGACGGCCACAGTAGGGACGTTCCACGCAGTCGCGGTCGTCGTGGCGACGACGTGACCTGCCGCGACCGGGTCGGTTTTGCCCGTCCGGCCGGACACGGACGTATGGACGCACACCAGGAGTCACCGTACAACCCCTTCGGGATGGACGAGTCGTGTCAGAACTGTCCCGAACTGGCCGAGAGCCGGACACAGGTCGTCCACGGCTACGGCGACGTGAGCGCGGAGTTCGCCTTCGTCGGCGGCTATCCCGACAGCGGGGCCGACGAGGTCGGGATCCCCTTTATGGGCACGGGCCGGGAGACGATCCTCGAGATCCTACAGGCGACCGGATTCACCGATTCGTCCCTAAAGACAACCGAACCCGAGTTGGACAACGCCGTGCTGACCTACGCCGCGCGGTGTCACCACCCTGACCGGGAGCCGACGGAAGCAGAGTTCAACGCGTGTGAGTTGTATCTCACTAGCGAACTCCGGATGATCAACCCCGAAATCATCGTCGGTGTCGGCCAGCACGCCCTGGAGGCGCTGGCCTGGGAGTACACCACTCGCGACGCCGAGGAATTCGATGTCAAGCGCGAGCACGCCACGACCGTCCGTGGACGCGGGTTCGAGATCGTCCCGATGATCGAGCCGGCCGCACAGACCGACGAACAGACTGACGAACTGATCGAGCATATGCTTGAGATACTGGACCGGGACTATCGACAGACGAAAGGACGGCGCGGTCGCTGATACGGTCGGTTGTACGTCTGTTTCGGATCGATCGCACTCGGTGTGCGATCGTACCGGTAATCGGCACAACCGACCGTATGAGAGGGTCATAGATGCGGTGGGACCTCCTGATAGGAAGGGCTGTGGCTATCGATTGAGGCGATATCGTGAGCGCCGTTTGGCAAGCGTTATGCCGGAGTGGGAAGTCACGTCAGGTATGAACGTTGTAGTCACGGATGCCGTCGATGACGCTGGCCTGGCCCGGTTGCGCCAGGCGGGTCACGATGTCGAACTGGTCACGGACGCCGACCGCGAGGAGTTGCTCGAAGTCGTCGCGGACGCCCACGCACTGATCGTCCGGTCCGGAACGACCGTCGACGAGGAGCTGCTCAACGCCGCGTCCGAACTCGTTATCGTCGGACGCGCCGGCATCGGCGTCGACAACATCGACGTCGAGGCCGCGACCGACCGCGGGGTCGTCGTCGCGAACGCGCCGGACAGCAACGTCCGGGCAACGGCCGAACACGCTGTGGCCCTTTCGTTTGCGGCCGCCCGGAAGATCCCACAGGGGCATATGCAGCTGAAAGACGGCTACTGGGCGAAAGGAGACATCCTCGGCTCGGAGTTCAACGGCAAGACCCTGGGGGTCGTCGGACTAGGTCGGATCGGCCAGGAGGTCGCGAAACGGCTCGGCAACCTGGAGATGGACCTGGTGGCGTATGATCCGTATCTCAGCGAAGAGCGGGCCCGACAGCTGGGCGTCGAACTGGTCGAAGACATCGAGACCTGCTTCCAGGAGGCCGATTTCGTCACGCTACACACGCCCAAGACGGCCGAGACTGACAACTTTGTTGACGAGGAGTTGCTGGCCGAACTTGAAGACGGCTACCTGATCAACTGTGCTCGAGGCGGACTGGTCGACGAGCAAGCGCTGGCAGAGGCCGTCGAGGACGGGATGCTCTACGGAGCGGCTGTCGACGTCTTCGACGAGGAACCGGTCGATCCGGACAACCCGCTTTTAGCCACCGAGAACGTGATCGTGACTCCCCACATCGCCGCCAACACCGAATCGGCGAAACAGAACGTCTCTATCAGCATCGCCGACCAGATCCTCGCGGCATTCGACGACGAGGTCGTCACGAACGCCGTCAACGCCCCCTCGACCGGGGAAGACGTCTACCCGACGATCCGGCCGTACGTCCAGATCGCCGAGACCGCAGGCAAAATCGCGATGCAGTTGTTGGGCGGACACGTCGAATCGGTCGAGATCACCTACGCTGGCGAGATTGCCGAAGAGACGACCGACGTCGTGACCGCCAGCGCGCTCCAGGGTGTGTTCTCACCGCTTGAGTGGCAGGCCAACGCGATCAACGCCGAGCGGATCGCACAAGAGCGTGGCGTCGAAGTCACCGAATCGAAGACCCGACAGATCGAGGACTTCAACAACCTCGTGACCGTCGAGGTCAGCGACGGCGATCACACAGTCACCGTTGAGGGAACGCAATTCGCGGGCGACGACCCGCGCATCGTCCGCATTCAGGGCTACCGCGTCGAAGCGATCCCCCACGGCCATATGCTCGTCGTCCGCAACCGTGACGAACCCGGCGTCATCGGGTACATCGGCTCAGTAATGGGCGAGTACGACGTCAATATCGCGGGGATGTTCAACAACCGCGAGACACGCGGCGGCGAGGCCCTGACCGTCTACAATCTCGACAGCGCCCCCAGCGAGGCATTGCTCGCTGAACTGCAAGGGGACGACCGTATCGTCGAGACGACGCATATCTCCCTGAACAACGGGGAGTAACCGGGTTCGGGTCGGACAGAGATTGGCTCGATAGCGACTCCGATTCTCTATAGTGATTCTCGTACGGTAGTGTTTTTTATATAGGGAGCCGAACACGGAATAGACAATGGGTGGCCCATCGGCGGTCGAGACGCTGCACGCGCTGTTTGTCGATCCCGACGGGCGGATCACGCCCGTGCTGGATCGGCTGGAGGAGTGTCCGGTGCCCGTCGAGACCCAGTCAGTGCCGTCAGTGTCAGCGGCAATCGAGACAGTCAACAACGAACACGTGGACCTGCTCGTCGTGCTCGGGGCACGAGAGTCCGATACCGAGCCGGCCGTGGATGGAATCGACGCGTACGACCGAGCACGCAAGGCAGTGGATGTACCGATCGCGGTCTACGATTACAACTGGAATAACAAACAACTGAAGGCAGCGCTCGAACGTGATATCCATACGATTAAGGGTGTTCCCGAGGCGCCAGAACTCGTCTGTCGACAGTTGCGAAGTGCCGCGGGAATGGAAATAAATCCGCGAACGGACAGCGAATTGTTCGAGTCGCTGCTGGAGTACTACCCACACCAACTGTTCCTGA
>JBEQBN010000004.1:0-27677 GCA_041639775.1 Halapricum sp. | reverse complement strand
CCTCGATGATCAGCTGTGGCGCGCCGGCCTCGCGGTTCTCCATGAACCGCTGGTTGATCCGGATGATGTCCACCAGCTTGTGGGTGAGGTCGTCCTCGCTGCGCTGGCCGTTATCGAGCGTGATCGAAGGTCGTGCCGTAACCGGCGGGACTGGCAGCACGGTCAGGATCATCCACTCCGGCCGGGACTTTTCGGCGTCGATCCCCAACACCTCAAGGTCCTCGTCGGGGATATCCTCAAACCAATCCCGGATGTCGGAGGGCATCAACTTGTCCATGTCCTCCTCGGTAAGATCGACGTCTAGAGCGTTCTCGATGGCGCGGCGATCCTCCTCTCGAGGCCGGAACTCTCCGGAAAGGATATCCTGAATCCGGCTGTCGTCGATTCCGGTTTCCTCAGCGAGCTCGTGCGGTGCGATCGGCTCCTCGTCTGTCTCCTCGTCGGGTTCCATCGCGGCGGCGATTAGCTGGGGGTACTCCGAGGAGAGCACCTGCTTGACCTCGTAGTATGTGGTTGGTTTCTCGTGGTTGATGTCGTACTGGACCGCGCCACAGTGGGGACAGTAGTCCTTCTTGCGGGCCTGGCGGATCGCAGCCTTTGTGACGTCGTTGAGGTCGTCACCCAGTTCGCGTGTCCGATCAAGGCGGTCGCGAAACTCCTGGCGCTCGTTCTCATCGAGGGTGAGCCGCGAGCACTCCCGGCAGGTTCCGCGCAGCAGCCGGCGAATAAGCTTCGAGAAGCCGACGTGGATGACCGGAGCGGCCAACTCGATGTGGCCGAAGTGGCCGTTGCACGATCCGCTGTGCTTGCCGCAGGTCTTACATTCCAGCCCGGGGTCGATCACGCCCAGACGCGGGTCCATCAACCCCATATCAATGGGGAATCCGTCGTCGTCGTAGGTGTCGGCCGTGATGACCTTGGTCGCGCTCATATCCCGATACTCTTCTGGGTCCATCAGCCCGAAGCTGAGACTCCCGATCGATTTTGGTGCGTGGCCTGACATTGTTAGACTGCGTCCTCCAGTTCGATCCGCGGTGCGATGCCCAGCGCTTTCATCTCGTCTAGCAGCAACTTGAACGCATAGGACATCTCGATCTCGTGGACGTCCGTCTCCTCACCGCAGTTCGGACAGTAAACCCGGCGCTGGTCGACGTTCTCGACGGCGGCCATCCCACACTCAGCACAGATTGGGATGAACTCGCGGTCGGACTCATCGAGCAGCCGTTCCTTGAGGGTCATGGCTGCCCCGTGACCGATGAAGACGTCCCGTTCCATCTCTCCGATCCGGAGCCCGCCTTCCCGAGCGCGGCCCTCGGTGGGCTGGCGTGTCAACACCTGTACCGGACCGCGCGAACGGGCGTGGATCTTGTTCGAGACCATGTGATACAGCTTCTGGTAGAAGATATCCCCGACGAAGATGTCTGCCTCGATCTTCTCGCCGGTAACGCCGGAGTACATGGTCTCCTTGCCGCTGGAGTCGAATCCGTGTTCCTCCAGCGAGTCGCGCAGTTCCTCCTCGTCCTCGCCGGTGAATGCGGTGCCGTCAACGCGGCGACCTTCCAGCGCGCCGACTTTCCCACCAATCATCTCCAAGATGTGGCCGACGGTCATCCGCGAGGGCAGCGCGTGGGGATTGAGGATGAGGTCAGGCACGACGCCCTCCTCGGTGAAGGGCATATCTTCCTGGGGTGCGATGTGACCGACGACACCCTTCTGGCCGTGTCGGGATGCGAACTTGTCCCCGAGTTCGGGGATCCGTTCGTCCCGGACTTTGACCTTCGAAAGCTTCGAGCCGTCCTCGCCTTCCATTAGCGTGACAGTGTCGACGATTCCTGACTCGCCAGAGCGCATTGTGACCGACGTTTCGCGGCGCTTCTGGGGGGAGAGCCCGCCCATATCGTCCGGTTCTTCGAGGAACCGCGGCGGTGAGGTCTTCCCGAGGAGGACTGCGTTCTCGTCGACGTGGGTTTCAGGGTTGACCAGCCCGTCCTCGTCTAAGTGGGTGTAGGCGTCCTCGCCGCGAGCACCCCGAACCTCTTCGTCGGGAATCTCGAAACGGTCCTCCTGGCCACCGGGATAGCGCCGTTCCTCACCCTCGTAGGTCCGGAAGAAATGCGAGCGAGCCAGCGCCCGCTCGACTGATCCCTTGTTCATAACCAACGCGTCCTCGATGTTGAACCCCTCGTAGGACATCACGGCGACGACGAAGTTCTGGGCGGCGGGCCGGTCGTCGTAGCCGATCTGTTCGGTCGTCTGGGTCTTGACCATCGACAGCTGCGGGTAATGCAGCAGGTGCTGGCGAGTGTCCGGGCGGATACGGTAGTTGGCACTCGGGAGTCCAAGCGACTGCTTGATCATCCCTGACCCCATCGTAATCCGGGGGCTGGCGTTGTGCTCGGGGTAAGGGATCATCCCCGCACCGATCCCGAAGATAAGTTGGGGATCGACCTCGAGGTGCGTGTGATCGTCGGTGAGTTCCTCACGTTCGACGGCGACGAGGATGTCCTCTTCCTCCTCGGCGTCGATGAACTCGATGTAGCCGCGATCGACCAGGTCCTGAAAGTCGATTTCGTCCGCTTCGAGAAGTTCGACTTCTCGCTCGGTCAACAGCGGTTCGCCGTCCTCGACGACGATCAGCGGCCGTCGCGCCCGGCCGGCATCGGCGTTGACGATGACCTCGTCGGTGCGGTCCTTGACCGAGACGTTGACCATTTCGCTGACTTCGCCCCGTCGGCGGGCCTGACGAATCTGTTCGGCGAGCTGTTCGGGGTCGGGATGGGTCCCGACCAGACTTCCGTTGACGTAGACTTTCGCGTCGCGTCCCTGACTCATATTAATCGTCCGCGGGCTGTGTTTCGATGCTCTCGATGCCGGGGATGCCCTGAACTCCCATATCGGCGAGCGACTGTTTCAAATCCTTTTCGTTTTCGACGTTCTGGCTCAACTCCATCGCCTGCGCGAAGTTTTTCACCAGTCCACAGTTCGGTCCTTCCGGCGTCTCGGAGGGACAGATCCGACCCCACTGGGTGGCGTGTAGGTCCCGCGCCTCGAAGTGTGGCTGGCTGCGGCTGAGTGGCGACCGAAGCCGACGCAGGTGCGAAAGCACTCCCATAAAGTCCGTCCGGTCGACGAGCTGGGAAACACCTGAGCGGCCACCGACCCAGTTACCGGTCGCAAGTGGGTGTTCCAGTCGCTCTGTCAGAACGTCCGAGCGGACGACTGTCGAAACCGAAAGTTGTCGGTTGCGCATATTGGCGCGTTCGAGCTGGTATTTGACGTCCCGTGCCAGCTTGTTCAGCGCTGTCCGGAAGAGATCACGCATCAGGTCACCGGAGACCTTCAGGCGCTTGTTTGCGTAGTGGTCCTTGTCGTCGGCTTCTCGCCGATCGAGCGCCAACTCGAAGCACGCTTCAGCCATCCGACAGAGGTAGTAGGCCTTGTTAATCCGGACCTCTTCCTCCTCAACGCCGTCTTCGTGGAGATGCGGCAGGAGGTAGCGGTCGATGACGTAGTTGGCGCGCTTGAGTTGGTAGTTTTTGCCCTGGCCGGAGGCGACCCGCTTGCCGAGTTTCTCGATGGCCTCCTCAGTCGTCTGGACGTCGGCGGCCTCCAGGTTCTCCAGCATAAACTTCACAATCTCGGGGTCATCAGAAACGCGGTGGACAATCTCTTCGTCGGATTCGAGTCCGAGCGCGCGTACGAGTGTGACGAAATTCACCGAGCCCGAGACTGAGGGGAACGACACTTCCAACAGTCCGTCACGGGTACGTTCGGTCAAGACAAGCGCGCGGTAGCCACGACGCTGGGAGAAGGTCTTTGCGACCTGCACTTCATCGCCGTATTTGGTGTCGTATTCGGCGAGGATTTTGTTCGGGGCGAGATCCTCGCTGGTCATCAGCACTCGCTCCGAGCCGTTAACGATAAAGTAGCCACCGGGATCGGCGGGGTCTTCGCCGATATCGATGAGCTCCTCGTCGGAGAACCCGGCGATATTGCACTTCTCGGAGCCGACCATAATCGGCATCCGTCCGACCTTTGTCTCGGTCTGATCGACGACCCGCTCTTCCTCTTCTTCGCCACCCTTGACGATTGCCATCTCCATAAACACCGGGGCGGCGTAGGTGATGTTCCGCAGGCGGGCCTCCTGGGGGTACAGCAGTTCCTCGCTCCCGTCGGCCTCACGAACCCGAGGCGTGACGACGCGGACATCGCCTAGCTCGACCCAGACGGGTTCCTGTCCTTCCTTGTCTCCGATGTCGGTTTCGATGGTCGCTTTCTCGTCGACGACCTCCTGCATCCCCCGTTCGAGGAAGGCGTTGAACGAGCGGAAGTGGTGTTCGGCGAGTCGATCCTTCGAGAAGTATTCCCGTGAAATGGTTCTGCGTTGTTCTGTATCCATGCTTACTCGATTACAAGTCGATAGACGACTGCCCGATCTGTCGTTCGCGAGTCGCGCTCGACTTTGATCACGTCGCCAACCCCGGCGTCGTCCGGTAGTCCGGGATCGGTCCGTTTGATTTTCGGCAGATCAGTCTTTTTGATGTCGTACTCTTCTAGCACGTCCTCAAGTTCGTCGCTATCGAGGACGGTGTGGTCCGGGACAAGTTCGTGTTGGCTTACATCTACCATATGTGGTGTGGGTTGACCGACTAGAGAAGGCTGTTCGAGATACTACAGCTACCTATTGTCGGCACCCATTTAACGCTTGTTAAAACCGCCTGCAACAGCTGTCGGGAGCCCTGCAAGCAATACGCGTGAGTATGCGGAGCAAAAACATAGATGTTGGGGTCCGTGCCGGCGTGTACTGCAGACTGCTCAGGGGGACTCTGCGGTCACTAGGTCGGTACCGAACACTACCTTAGTCAGCGCGAGAGTCCCGCCCTTCCCGTGAGGCGAGAGTGTTCCGACACTCTGTTGTCGGAACCGACCGCCGAACAGGGCGGGCGTGAAGCGCGTCCACTCCGGGCAACCAGCGAAACACTGACACCCGTTGGGGCCGGAAACACCAGTAGTTACTCGGGAAAAGTGGGTGTGGTTTGGCGTTCACCCGTCATTGCCAGACTACGTCTGGCAGGCAGCCAGAAATCCGTGATTTCTGGCCACATCAAAAACGCGAGCCTGCCCGAGTCAGACTCCGCCGCGAGGCGCAGTCAGGCGGATGGCACCGCCCGCACGGGCCAAGCAGATACCCAAGCACACCACTCCCTCACGGGACTGACGGCTTGCGTGCAAACCGGAGTACCCACACGGGAAATATTGCCACCGTTGGTGTCGGCTTGCCCGGCCCCAAGCGCGTGGAAACCGCGCCGGTTACGGCGCGGAGGATGTCATGAAGGCCCCTCGAAGTGTTCGTCTGGATCGACCATCGGCTCGGGGTAATCGACGCCCAACTCCACGCCGTAACGTGCCTGCTCGTCAGTTGTCATCCGCCACGGTTCGTGGGCGTATCGGGGGGGCAACTCCGACAGTTCCGGTACCCAGCGGCGAACGTATTCGGCGTCGGAATCGTAATTGTGCGCTTGCCAGAGCACGTCGAACGCCCGGTCGCGCGAATCAGTCCCGACGCCGGCGATGTATGCCCAGTTGCCGTAATTCGACGCGACGTCATAATCAACTAACTGAGACTCATAATAGGCGGCCCCCCACCGCCAGTCAATCCGAAGTGTGTTCGCCAGAAACGACGCGGCGTTCTGTCGGGCACGGTTACTCTGATAGCCCGTCGCCGCCAGTTCGCGCATCGCCGCATCGACGAACGGAAAGCCGGTCTCGCCGTCGACCCACCGCCGGAACGTCGATTCCTCGCGTTGCCAAGCAATCTCACGGTCCTGTATGCCGCCGGGCGCGAAGTATGCGTCGCCGTGTTTGGCAAGCTGGAACTGGAAGAAGTCCCGCCAGCGCAACTCGAATAGCAGCCAGTACGTCGAATCGTTCGAGACGCGCTCACGCTCGTATCGATCGACCGCCTGCTTGACCCGTCTGGGTGATAGACAGCCCTGTGCGAGCCACGGCGAGAATTTCGAGGAAAAGTCCATCCCGAGGAGTCCGTTTCGCGTCTCGCGATACTCCCGCAGCCGATCGCGATCGAATATGTACGTCTGTAATCGTTTCAGGGCCGACGACTCCCCGCCCGAAACAGGCATCGACGCCTCGGTATCGCTTGTGTCAGCTCTGAGTTGGTCGTCTCTTAGTTCCGACAGCGCCGGGATCGATCCACCATCTAGGTCGGGCGTGGGGACGGACTCAGGTGGCTCCAGCGGGTCAGGAACCGCTGAGTTCGCTTCCACACTGTCTTTCCAGGGTGTGAACGTGTCCTGGATGTCCTCGACTGCCATCGGCAGATCCTCGATTGCGTGTAGCGTGTGTGTCCAGTGGGTCGTCAAGCCAACACCGACCGATGCGAGTTCGCCCTCAACAGCGGCTGCAGTCCGACGTTCTTCAGTTCCGGGAAGCCGTTGCGCATAGACTACCTCGGCGTCGACGGACTCGGCGACAGCGGGCACGACTGACTCGGGATCGCCGTGGTGGACGAGCAATTCGCCGTCGCGCTCGTGCATTTGCTCTCGAAGGTCCTGAACGCTGTCGCGAATGAATCGCGCCCGGTAGCGTCCGATACGAGGTTCGTCAATCCAGCGGCTTGGCTCTCCGAACAGTGCTGGATCGAACACGTACAGCGGAACGACCCGGTCGTTTTCGGCGATCGCTTGCTGGAGGACTGGGTTGTCGTGCACGCGAAGGTCGCGGCGAAACCAAACTATTGCTGTTTCTGTCATACCCTCTGTTGGGCACTACAGCTACCTTACCACCATACCGAACCAGTTGGATATCGGGGGATGTCTCGCCGCTCACTACGCATCGACGACTGTGACTCGAAGTTCGCGGGTGCGAGGTCCGTCACACTCGACCAACAGTACTGATTGCCAGGTGCCGAGATCAAGACGGCCGTCGCTTACGGGAACGGTCACGCTCGGCCCGACAAGGAGTGCCCGGATATGTCCGTCAGCGTTGTTGTCGATCTCGTCGTGTGCCCACCCCGTATCCGGAACGAGCTGATCCAGCGCGTCGGCCAGATCCCCGAGGAGGCGTGATTCCGCTTCGTTGACTGTCACCCCAGCGGTCGTGTGCTGCACGAACACCGTCGCGACTCCGTCCGCGTTCTCCGGCAGCGCTTCGGTGACAGCGTGGGTCACGTCCAAAACCTCCGATCGATCAGTCGTCTCGATCGAAACTGTCGGCATACCCGCTGCATCAGCAGCTGAGGCTATAAAGACAATTGATAGATAGAAAATATACTAATTAATAGGAATATATAATAACTAATAGGACGAACGTTCGGGTATGGACACGATAACGATCCTCATCGCTGTCGGACAGGAAGACGGGGAACGGGTCGAGCGGATGGCCGAGACGGTGCGTACGGTCGTCGGCGATCGGGAATCGCGGGTACTCCTCGGGCACGTGCTGACCGAATCCGAATACGGGCAGACGGTCGAGCGGCTGGAACCGGCGCCAGACGCCGAGACCAAAGCTATGTCAGCGGCGCGGCCCGAAACGAGCGTGGCGTACGCCGGTACAGCCGGCGAAACGTCGGCCCCGGGTGAAGCCGAGCTACCGACCGAAGCAGCCGTCAAGCAGGTCATCGGCCAGCGGACAGTCGTTCGCGACTTGGCCGAGGCACTTCGGGAGGCCGGATTCGAGCCCGAAGTGCTCGGCGGCGTCGGTGATCCCGCCGAAGGCATCACCGCGATGATCGACGACCACGACGCGGATTTCGTCGTAATTGGTGGCCGCGACCGCTCGCCGACCAGACAGGCGATGTTCGGCAGCGTCTCTCAAGAGATCCTTCGGTCCGCGCGTTGTCCGGCCATCTCCGTGCGAGGGGTGGACGAGGCCTGATACTGGTGGCTATACGTTCGGAAAGATATCTGGCACGACGGCGTGCCAGATCATTTCGAAATGTTATAGCCACCAGTATGACTCAACGCAGCCACTCGTCCGGTTTCGTGTCGTAGTCGACGTCGGTCGCCGCGAGGTGTTCGACGTCTTCCCAGGGGACGTCCTCGACGGTGACGTGCTCACCGTCGTAGCGAAGCCGGCGGCCGACCTCGGTCGGGTCGGGCTCTCGGTCTCGGCGTCGGGCGACCTCGACGTCGCTCTCGTCGTACTCCTTGTCGATAGTCAGCAAGTTCACTGGCCGCCCCCAAAGTTCAAATACGCGCTTGAGTACCTCTGTGGCCTGTTTGGCGTCGAGGACGACCCCATTGTACTGGTGGGCCAACAGCAACTCACCGGCGTTGTCGTAGTTACCGTCCGCGACGACGATCGTGGGCTTCCCGAAGTTGGTAAACTGCAACAGCAGCTTCTTTTTGACGTCCTCGTGATCGGTCGAGGAGACGCGGAACTCCCCCGACTTCTGGGAGTGTTCGTATGCGAAGTAGTCGTTCGCATCAACGAACTCCTCGGTGAGAAACGCCTCCAGGAACGTCACGTCGTTGTGGCTCTGGCGGACCTCGCGCATCCGGTCCCAGCCGCGAGCGTAGTCGACGTCAGCGAGCGCCGCCACGACGCTTCCATAGCGGCTGTCGTCGAAGAGATAGCGGCTGATCCGCTCTAGCTCTTCCAGGCCGATCCGGCCCAAGAACCCGCGGTTCTGTGGCTGAACTAGCGAGTAATGTCGCTGGACTAGTCCGTCGTAGGCGAGGACCGCCCACGGGTAGGTCTCGACGTCGATCGCTCCGCTTCGAGCGCGTTCGAGCGCCTCCGCGTCGATACGTGGATCGTCCGGGTCGAGCTCGTCGAGATGGCCCGGCACGTCTTCGAGCCACGCCGGCGGCTCCAGGGTCGTTCGGACCGCATCGAAGTCGACAGTATCACGGAAGTTCCGCCAGGTAATCCCGTCGACTTTCAGCAGCCGCTCGACGACTTCCCGCCGGTTGGCGGTATTTTCAACATATTGCCACAACTCCAGCCCGAGTTTGTATGGGTTGAGCCCGCCCGATCCGAGCACTTTCGACATATGGTCGGCGTAGGTGACGAACTCGTCGTCGGCCGCAAAACCTTCCCCGACCATCATAACCGACTCCCAGTAGCTGGCCCACCCTTCATTTAGTACCTTTGTCATTTTTTGCGGGGCAAAATAATAGGATTCCCGACGGAGTATCTCGAGAATCTCCTCTTGCCAGTCGGTCATCTCGAGGGCCTTTCCGGTTTCCTCGTCGTACTGTTTGCCGTGTTTGCGGAGGAAACCGACGACGTCTCTCTCGGGAGTATCCGGGAAGGAGACTGCCCCATCGTCGTCGCTCTGGGCGATGAGCCACTCTTCGTCGAACACCTGCCGACGCACCTCCTCGGTGAGATCCAGATCGTCCAGGTGATCGGCCACGTCGGCAGTGTCGAGGTCCTCGGTCCTCTCGTCGGTCACGACGGGCGCGTACGGGCGGTGCTGGTCGATGGTGTCCGAAAGACAGAGGACGTGATCGATCCACTTTTCGACCTCACTCCGATCGATCTCGGGATCAGTCATATACTCCTCGATCGTCTCGGCGTGACGAGCGAGCATCGCCGTGGCGTCCGGGCCCGACTCCGGCCGAGTGTCGGATCGGTTGCCCGGCGCGTCGTCCCGGTCGGTGAACAGTCCGAACCACTCGTTGTTCGCGAAGAAATCAGCGTGGGCCTCGACGTGGGTGATGACCGCCTTCTGGTCGGCCAGCGCGTTGGACTCCTGGAGGAACGCGTGGGCCGGGTTGTCGTTGTTGACGATCTCGAAGGCCTTCCCGCCGAGGAACTGGCTCTGCTTTCGCTGGCGGTCGTACTGCATACCCCACCGCCAGTGAGGATATCGCTCCTGGAACCCGCCGTAGGCGATCAGCTCGTTCATCTCGTCGTAATCGACGATCCAGTAGTTGACCGGATACGGGGTCAAGCCGAGTTTTTCGGCGAGCTCACCGGCTTGCTCGACTGGTTCTTGCAGGTTGTCCGCGATCCGTTGGGCTTCGATGCGTTCGTCTATCATGACTGTTCGTCCGTGCTGAGGATCTCGTAAATGGCGTCGACCACGTCCTCTGGCCCGTTGACATAGGCCACGGCGACGTCGTCGGCGCCCCGGAAGTGCCGTTCGACCTCCTCGGCGTGGGTCGCATTGATTGCGTTCCCGCTAGGCTGGGTCTCGACGTAGGCGTGGAGATTCGCTGGAATCTCCTCCATCAGCGGGATCACCTTGTCCTCGGTGTCGTTCGACGAGTTCTCGCTGTCGCCGGCGGCGAAGACGTAGCGGTTCCACTCGCTCCAGGGATAGGCTTCGTCGAGGGCTGTCATCGCCAGCTCGTAGGCGCTAGAGATGCGGGTCCCGCCGCCGCTGCGGATGCCGAAGAATTCCTCGCGTTCGACGCGCCAGGCCTCGGCGTCGTGGGCGATGTAGACGAACTCGGCGTTGTCGTACTTGCCCTGGAGATACCAGTCAAGCGGGGTGAAGGTCCGCTCGACTAGCTCGCGTTTCTGCTGGCGCATACTCCCGGAGACGTCGCGGATGTTGACCACGACGACGTTGCGCTCTTTCTGCTCGATGATCTCGGGGTAGCGATAGCGTTCGTCCTGGCGCCGAAAGGGGATCTCGTCGATCCCTTCCCGGCGAATCCGCTGGGCCGTACTCTCGTGGTCGACGCGTTCGACCATCTCCTCGATGGAGGCCCACCGGTCGCGCTCGTCGGTAGGCACCCCCTCGTAAGCGTCCTCGATCCACGCCCGGGAGACGGGGATGTTCTCCGCACGCGCCCACTCATAGACCGTCGCCGGCCCCCAGCCGGCGACTCGCAGCGCTTCTCGGACGTATTCCTCGTCGAAGTCCATCGCCATCTTGCGCTTGAGCCCCTCCTTGAACAGCCGCTCGAAGTCAAGCGTCGAGGACGGTCCAGTCCGGGTGATGTCGGTGAAATCCCCTTCTGTCTCCTCGACTACCTTCTTCCCCTTGGGGTCGAGATCCAGCCCGAGCTGCTCGTCCAGT
The DNA here is from genome assembly GCA_041639775.1 of Halapricum sp. Classification (GTDB taxonomy): domain Archaea; phylum Halobacteriota; class Halobacteria; order Halobacteriales; family Haloarculaceae; genus Halapricum. Next base: position 16,681 of record JBEQBN010000004.1, on the reverse strand, counting down.
TCCCGGGCGAACTCCTCGGGATCCATCTCGTAGTACCCGTGATCACCGCCTTCCTCGCCGGGATCGCCGTCCTCGTCGCCGTCGTCCGGCTGTGGCTGTTCGACGGGGTCACCTTCTTGGGCGCCCTCGCCCTGGCCGACCCCGCCCCGGTCGCGCCGGTCGTAGACGAACTCCGGCAGATCGACGATCTTGATCGGGATCCGGACCGAATCTGCCCGGGATTTCCCGAGGTCGCCGTATTGGATGAACTCCGAGAGGTCCTGGCGGCGCTTCTCACCGACCTCGCGGTAGCGTTCGAGGTCGTCTCTCAGTCCCATCTGTAGCTCACCTGGCCTACGACGTGGCGGCTGGTCAGTTCGGCGCTCGCCTCGCTGTATCCGAACAAATCGATTAGATTCTCGGTTGTAAGTGACTTTATGCGAGCAGTTTCGGTGTCGGCCGGCGGGTCGTCCCACTGTCGTGGATCGAAGTCCTCGTGGGTCCGCTCGACGTCAGTCCAATCGTGGCTACCCAGCACGGTTCGGATCACCGGGATCTCCTTCGGATTGACATCGCTGACCTGGAACTGTTCGTCGCGGTTGTGCCAAGCGTGACGGTTCAATGCGGTGATAATTCTGTCTGTGCGGAACTGCTCGACGTCTCGCGTGGGCTCGCCGCCGTGATAATCGCTTTCCTCGAAGCGGCCGAGGTGCTCGATCTCGAAGACCTTCATCTTCAGTGGGTCCGGGTCGACACGTTCGCCTCGCTCGTTTTCGATTCGTTCGTCGGTCGCCCACGCGTAGACGTGCTCGATGTACTCCTCGACAGTAGACTCCTCGACGCGCTTCTCGTGCATAATAGCCGCCAGCACGTCCTCCTCCTGCCGGTTGAAGATGTGGTTTTTGACCGGGACGACCCGTTCTTCGAATGCTGCAACTTCCTTCGTCGAGAAAACCGGTGCCGTCCTGAGGCCGGTGGCCATCGCGTCTAGCACGTCTCTCGGCATAATAATGTCCTCGACAGGCAACTCGGCGTGATAGCGTTCGGTTTCGGTCTGGAGCAGGTCGGCGATGACGTCTCTGGTGTAGGTGACCGGGATCCCGCGTTCGCCATCGTTCGCACTGTCGGAAAAGGTGAAGGCGTCAATCTCACGCCGCTGGTCGCCGTCCTGTAGTGAGCCGCGGTCGAACAACAGTGCCTTCCCGACCAGATCTAGTTCGCTTGGGAGATCACTATCGTCCAGCCGGGACACCACGTCGTACAGCGCCGCCGCTTCGAGGGTGTGCGGGGCGAGTTCGCGCTCGCGAACGCCGTGTTCCTGGCGCACGTCTACCCCGACAGGGCTGCGGATGCGCTCGTCCAGTTCCGTCCAGGAGTCGGCCTGCCAGACTGTCGTGTCGTTGGTCAGCTCTCGGCGGAGGAGTTGCGTCTCCAGCGAGAGGTTTGTCAGGTAGCCAAAGCGGTGTTTGTTCAGCCGCCGTTTGAGCGCCTTCAGCGGGTCCTGGCCCTCGCGGTCGGCGTGCTGGTTCAGTGTCGCTTCCAGGTCCGGGTTGGAGATGATGACCAGCTGGGTGTCGATATCCATCCCGATCCCCCGGTCCAGCTTGACCGCACCTTCGTCGGGGACGTTCAGCAGCTTCTGCAGGAGGTCGGCGTGCTGGGCGGCGTCCTCGACGATCGTCAGCAGGCCGTTGCCCTGGCTCAACACGCCGTCGTAGGAGAACGCTTGGGGGTTCTTCCGCCCGCGGGAGTCAAGCTCCCGCAACATCCCGGCCATCCAGGAACCGACGAGTCGTTCCTTGGGACTGCCCTCGTCCTCGCTGTGGAGGACGCCGATCCCCTGTCCGATGTCGACGACGTAGTTTTTCACCCGGAGATGGCGCGGACTCGTCACCGCCGAGAACAGATCCGCGACACCCTCGCGGCGGTACTGCTCTTCGAGGTACTCGTAGGCTTCCCGGGAGAAGGGGTCGAGATCGCCCTCGACGGCGACACTGTCGCGCTTGTTCAGTTGCCCGTTGATCGTTTCGAGCAGTTCCGCTCGGACCGTCTGCGGGAAGACCGTCAGGGGGTGGACCTGCACTGGACTCTCGTACCAGTCGTCTTCGTCGCTGACCTGCCGGTCGCCGTAGGTGAGGCCGGTGGCTTCCCCGTCGGCCCCGGCGACGTTCCACTCGACGGTGTATCGCCGGCCGGCGTCGGTTCGAGAGTAGGCACCCAGCCCGTTGATGAGACAGCGCTTAAGTTCGGACTTGCCGGTGGCTGTCGGCCCTTCTAGCCAGACGATCTTCTCGTCTTTCCCACGGCGGGCGGCGATCGATCGCAGGTCGTCCACTAGTCCGTTTAGCACCTCGGTGTTGCCGAGGATGGCGTGTTCGCCGTCGTTGTGCGGATCATCGAAGAAGCGATAGCGCTCGCGTTCCTCCCCCTCCTCGATGACTGTACGGGTCCCGGCGGCCTCAATGGCGTCGATCAGATACTTCGAGGCGTGGGCAGCCAGTTCTGGCCGGTCGAGCAACAAGTCGACATAGTCCGACAGCGACAGCGGCTCTTGGTAGGTCGCGTCCAGTTCCCGGTCGGCCGCAGTGATGAATTGCTCCCCGTCCATCAGTCTTCCATCTCGCTTTTGGCGACTTCCGCGCCGGCGAACTCCAGCACCTCCCTAGCGCCTTCGTGGCTGTAGCCTTGATCGATCAGCGCTTCGATCCACGCTGACCGCTCGTCGTCGTCCATCTCGCCGGCGGAGACCAGCGCCGAGAAGTTGATGTTGTGTTTCTTGTCTTCCCAGAGCTTGCGCTCTAAGGCGCGGCGCAGTCGGTCGTTGTCCTGTGGGTCGAAGCTCGACCCCTCGCGGGCGCGACGGGAGACCCAGTTGGCGACCTCCTGGCGGAAGTCGTCCTTGCGATCCGCCGGCAGGCTCAACTTCTCCTCGACGCTGCGGAGGAACTGCTCGTCAGGTTCCTGTTCGCGGCCCGTGATCTCGTCCTCGACGGTGTCGTCGTCGATATAGGCCATCACGTGGTCCATATACTTCTCGCCCTGGCGCTGAATCTCCTCGACGTCGTAGGCCAGCGCGTGGCGAACGTCCTCGATGGCGCGATCCTTGTACTCCTCCCGGACCAATTCGAGATAGCGGTAGTAGGTCTCGAACTGCTCTTCGGCGATTGAACCGTGGTGTTCGAGATTCGCTTCGAGGTGATTGAACGTCGTCAGCGGCGAGAGGAACGCCCGGTCGCGATGCATCGAATCCATAATCGCCTCGGCGATCTCGTCGCCGATGAACCGCGGGCTGACGCCGCCCATCCCCTCGCCGATCTCGGCGGCCGCGTCGCCCTCTTCGCGGAGCTTCTTGACGTCGACGTCGTCGGTCGCGTCGATCTCGCCGTTGTATGCTTTGGCTTTCTGGATCAGGTCGATCTTCCCGGTGTCGGGCTCTTCGATCCGGGTCAACACGCCGAACAGCCCCGCCATCTCCAGGGTGTGGGGTTCGACGGAGATGTCAGGTAGATCGGCGTTGCGTAGCATTTTCCGGTAGATCATCGCCTCGTCTTCGTAGCCCAGAACGTACGGAAAGTCGATGCGTTTGGTCCGGTCGTTGAACGCCTCCATCTTCTCGTCGCCCTTCTTTTCTTTGTACTCGGGCATATTCGTCCGTCCGACGATCACCTGGTCGATGTCGATTCGGGGGTTGTTCTTTGGTTTAATCGTCTGTTCCTGGGTCGCGTGCAGGAAGTCATAGAGAAACTCACGCTGTAACTTCAGGAGTTCTTCCCCGGAGAACAGTCCGCGGTTGGCGTTGCAAAACGCCCCGGAGTAATCAAACGCCCGCGGATCGCTCTCGCCGTAGATCGCAATTTTCGAGTAGTTGACGTCCCCGGTCAACTCGGTTTCGTCCTGGTTTTTCTTGTCTTTGGGTTCGAATGTCTCGATAGCCTGGCGCATATTCTCGTCGGCGACCAGCCGGACGACCTCGATGTGACTCTCAAGCACCGTTTCCAAATCGTCGTCGTAGTACGCCAGCAACCGATCCATATAGAACTCGCTCGCCGGATCTAGGGCCTGCTCGTTTCGGATCGTATACGGCGCGTCCAGCAAATCGTTGCTGTCTGCAAGGATGTCTTGACGTTGCTGTTCGGGAATCAATACCAGCGGATCCTGGTTCATCGGCGACCGGACCGTGTCGTCGGCGGGGTCCTGATCGGGGATGACGTCACAGAGGTTCGTCCACCGGAAGGTGTACATTCGACCCTCTTCCCGGCGGGTGTAATCCTCGAAATATCGCCGGACCTGTCGGTCGAAGTCAGACTTACCCGAACCGACTGGACCCAGCAGGAGTTTGATCCGCTTTTGGGGCCCGAGTCCCCGCGCGCCACTTTTGACTTTGTTGACGAACTCGTGGATCGACTCGTGAATAACACGGCCATAAAAGGTGTTCTCGCCATCGTTGATCGGATCTTCGGAGGCGAGTTTGTACTCGACGAGGCCGGTGTCCTCGTCGTACTCGGTACCGTAGTAGTCGAACATATCAGCGACGCGCTGATGAGCGCTGCGAGCGACCGCCGGCTCCTCGTATAACTGATCGAGATACCACGCGAAGTCGTGATGATCCCGTAGGTCGGACGGGATCGACGCGCGGTACTCGTCGCTCAACTCCGAGAGCGACTCCGGTTCACTCATAGTATCACGCGTGGCGTTGCCTGCGTCCAGTCACCGCGTGACTGGGCGCACAGGCCGGTAGGGCCGGACGTTGTTTCGGAGGGATCGAACGTTGCTGGTCGCGCCCGGTGGTGGGGACCGGACCCGGGCGGCCGTGTCGTGTCGGATGGTATCGTGTGTCGCATTTTCCGATACTGTAATACCTAAGGGGATCTCATTTACTTAAACCCTCGCTTTATCCGGGGTGTGAGTAACACCCATAGATGGCGAAGAACGCAATCTGGAAGCGCCACGAAACCAGATCTGGTTATCTTTGTCCAGTCGTGTCTACAACTCTTTATAAACTCACCGCTCCCAACCGGGAGGTTCTTTTCTGTCCCGGCGGTGAGGCGACTATGGAACTGGCGAGTGCGCTGCCCGACGGGTGGTCGGTCTGGAGCGAGGAGGCGGGGCGGGCTGTGGTCGTCTACCGGCCGGACGTCTTCGATAGCGAGGCGTTCCCGCCGCCGTGTCTGCCGACGCTGTATCTCACAAAGGGATCGCGGGGCCGTCGTCCGGGCAAGCCACAGCCGGATCCCGACGATCCCTGGTATGTGACGCTATCGCTGGAGCCAGACGTATCGGCCGACCGACGACAGTTCGACGGTCGTAAAGCGGCGATTGAAGGGACCGTCGAACTAGCGCGGGCGTTCGCCGACGGCGAGATCGACTACCGCTCGCTGTACCAGGTGCCACGAGCGCGATATCTCGCGAAGCTCGATGAGTTGACTGGTCGGGAGGCTTAATCGGCTTGGGGGTGTATGGGCACTCGATGGCTCAGCTCACGCTCGTCGGGACGCGCCTGGCAGAACTCGGGCAGACATTTGTCTACCAGGGGGCGGCCGAGGCCTGTGAGGGGTGTCCCTATCGCGATCAATGTCTCAACCTCACGGACGGTCGGAAATATGAAGTCGTCAACGTCCGAGACAACGCCAGCGTACTCGACTGTGGCGTACACGACACCGGTGTGCAAGCCGTCGAAGTCGAACCCGCATCGATTCACGCTAACGTCGCGTCTCAGGGAGCGTACGCCGGGAGCAAGGCACAACTAGAGGGACCGTGTCCATACACAGACTGCCCTAGCCACGAGTACTGTGAACCAGCCGGTGGGACGTTTGACGAACAGTATACGATCGATGAGGTACTCGGCGAGCCGCCACACGATTACTGTATGCTCGATCGGGATCTGACGCTCGTCGAACTTGCGCCTCCGGACGACGCGTGAGCAACCAATACCGGGTGTGACGCTACGCGGATCCGTCTGACTTCGTTGCCGCATAGCCGAAGACGTCTTCGTATCCGTACGCCGAGAGCAACACCGGATAGAAGGGTTCCTCGGCAACGACGGTGTCCCCGTCGGCCGCAGCGAACGGATCACCGGCGTCCACCCGTTCGAAGTTCGAGACGAACACTTCGTATTCGTCGGCGTTGTCTTTCGGAACGACGTCTTTCAGTGTGTATACGGCGTGTTTGCGCGGCTCCAGTGGTGGCTTGTCAGCCAGTACGCCGGTCGCGCGCAGGAACTCACGGACGATCTGTGTGGCGTTGTCCGCGGCCATCGCCGATCCCTGGTAGCCGGACTCGACTTCGACGAGTGTCTCGACCGACTGAAAGAGCCGGCCGTCGTCGAAGGGCCCAGTCTCGACAATTGCATCGACGGACAGCTGACGTGCCAGTGCTTCAGACGGGCCGCCCGCCTGCCGAACGATTGCGAACGGCTCCTCGTAGGACTGTGTCGAGTGTAACGCAAGCGTCGTACAGCCGTCGAGTTCGGCCGTCAGCTCGGCCGCAAGCCGCGATTCGTGTGTCGGGCCGTCTGGATCACCCGGAAACGTTCTATTGAGATCCTCCTCACAGTAGCGCTGTTCGGCTGCCAGCGCTCGTTCGTTGGCCACGATCAACTTCACAGGTCGCTCGATGGGTGGGTCAGACGCCAGTAGACGATCGATCGCTGTCACACCACAGGGTTCGTCACCGTGAATCGCACCGACGACAGCGACGGATGGTTCGCCAGCACCGAGCTGTTCGATCCGCATTACTACCGGATTAGGTAGTCGGTCATTTATATTGCTCGTATCACTACCAAACGCGCAAGTCGAAACGTTAGGTCCCGTGCTGCCAGGAGTCCATATACTCGCGTTGTTCGGGTGTTAGCTCGTCGATCTCGATGCCCTCTGCGTCTAGTTTAATCTCCGCCACCTCGCGGTCGAGTCGATCGGGAATCTCGTGGACGCCGGCGTCGTACTGGTCGCCATTGGTAGCCATCTCCCGGGCGGCGACCGCCTGGATCCCGAAGCTCTGGTCCATCACCTCGACCGGGTGGCCCTCGGCTTTCGGCGCGGCGAGGTTGACCAAGCGCCCCTCTGCGAGGACGTTGAGCTGGCGGCCGTCAGGCATAACGTAGCCGGTGACGCCGTCCCGAGCGTCGATGACGTCCCCAGCCATCGCCTCAAGGTCCTCAAGGTTGATCTCCACGTCGAAATGGCCCGCGTTCGCCAGCAGCGCACCGTCCTGCATCTCCTCGAAGTGCTCTTCAGTGATGACATCGCGGTTGCCGGTCGTCGTCACGAAGATATCGCCTTTCCGTGCGGCCTCGTCCATCGTGGTGACCTCGAAGCCCTCCATATGGGCTTCCAGAGCCTGGCGTGGATCGATTTCAGTGACGATCACGTCGGCGTTCATACCAGAGGCCTTTTTCGCGACACCTTTGCCACATTGCCCGTAGCCGCCGACAACAACGGTCTTGCCCGCAATTGCGAGATTCGTGGTAAGTTCGATCGCGACCATCGAGGCCTCGCCGGTGCCGTGGACGTTGTCGAACAGCCGTTTCATCGGCGTGTCGTTGACGGCGAACATCGGGTACTCCAGCGCGCCGTCGTCGTCCATCGCCCGCAGGCGGTGGACGCCCGTCGTGGTCTCCTCACAGCCGCCGACGATCGAGTCGATCAGTTCGGGGTACTCCTCGTGAACGAGAAAGACTAGGTCCGCGCCGTCGTCGATCGTGATGGTCGGATCGTGGTCGATCACGGCGTGCATCGCGTCGTAGTAGGCCTCGTCGTCGACCCCGCGTTTGGCGTAGGACGTGATCGACTCGTTGGCATCAAGGGCCGCGCTCACGTCGTCGTGTGTCGAGAGGGGATTACAGCCCGTGATCGCGACTTCCGCGCCCGCCGCCGCGAGTGCCTCTGTCAAGACGGCCGTCGTGGCCTCGACGTGCATCGCCATTGCGACGGTCTCGCCCGACAGTGGCTGTTCGTCCTCGAAGTCTGCACGGAGCGATTCGACGATCGACATGTGCTGTCGTGCCCAGTCGATCTTCTTGCGTCCTGATTCGACTGCCGACTCGACGTCCTCAAGCTGCTGAGAGATCGGCTGTCCGGTCATATCCCTACCAATGGACACCGGGGAGAAAACCTTGCCGAAGCACGTCGGTCAAAATCGGACTACAGTAACGAGAGGAATGTTCGATACGCGTGTCACCAACCGCCACGAGCGTGCGACGGTGGGCCGCGTCGGGGTTCGTCGTCGGTATCTGTCTCGCTTGACTCTCCGTCACGCTCGTTGTCAAGTCGGTCGTCGGTGTCAGTCTCGTTTCGGTCGCTATCGGTGTCGGTCGGTCCGACGTCTTCGGGCGGTCCGCGTTCGGTCTCGTTGTCAGTCGGTCCGACGTCTTCAGGCGGTCCGCGTTCAGTCTCGTTGTCAGTCGGTCCGACATCCTCTGGGGGCCCACGTTCCGTCTCATTGGTTGACGGACCGACGTCTTCAGGCGGTCCGCGTTCAGTCTCGTTGTCAGTCGGTCCGACATCCTCTGGGGGCCCACGTTCCGTCTCATTGGTTGACGGACCGGCGTCTTCAGGCGGTCCGCGTTCGGTCTCGTTTGTAGGGGGTCCGGCGTGCTCCGGTGGTCCGCGTTCCGTCCCATTCGTCGGCGGGCCGGCGTGTTCGGGCGGTCCCTGCCCGGGATTGAATTCCGTCACGAACGACGAGACGGTCTGTCCCATCGGGCCGGAGACGTTCTCGCTCATCACGGTCTGGACAAACGCGCCGACGTAGAGCCCGAACGGTTCGCTGTCGTTAACCGTGACGTTGCTATGATCGACATCGCCGTCGTCGATAGAGACGTCAAGATCGAGGTCAAACAGCCGATCGGCCTCCCTATCGTCAGTTTCGTTGATGTCACGGTCGCCAGTCTCGTTTGCAGGCTCATCGTCATCGCTCTCGTTTGTATCACGCTCGTCTGTCTCGTTTTCCGCACTCGACTCCGCGATCAAGTCAGTCGTCGTTGAGGCGGAAGCATTGTCAGCGGTGGCCGTGACCGTGACCGTTATGTTCTCCTCCGGCGCAGACAGTTCGACGAGACCCTCGTCATCCGTCGTGTAATTGCCGGTCTCCTCGTAGGTCGTGTTGCCATCAGCGACGGTCACGTTCGCGCCGGCCACGGCAGTGCGGTTCTCGGTGCTGTTATCCGTTACCGAAACCGTCACGTCGTCACCCTCCTGGGTCACCGACACATCCAGTCCGTCTGCAGCTGCCGCCGGCCCAACGACTGAGAGGGCCACGACAGCAACCACGGCAACGGTGAGAAGTTGGTTGGTGTGCATTTCACTCCGTACTCTCTCCTATAGCCACATAAACACGCAATCCTGTTCAATCCGTTCAGCCACGGGTGTGAGTGGACAAGAGTAATAGAGATATGCTCGGAAAGTTTAAAAACGGTTTTCGGCGTTTATTTCACATTCCACCTAGTGAGGGAAGTATGTCGTCACGTTTTTGTTTATCGATAGGTCCTGACTAACTAGTCAGTATGTTGGTCGCGAGCCGAGTTCAGCAGTGGGAGGGTGACGCGCGTGTCGACTGACGAGTCAGGGCGCTCAGTCAATCTCACCGAGGGATCGTTACTCCGTCCACTCATAGCGCTGTCGTTGCCGATCGTCGCCTCACAGTTGCTACAGGTGATGTACAATCTCGCCGATACGTTCTGGGTCGGCCGCCTCGGACAGAACGCGGTGACGGCGCTGTCGCTGTCGTTGCCCTTTGTTTTCCTGATGATCAGTCTCGGCGGCGGGTTGACCGTCGCCGGCACGGTGTTAGTTTCCCAGAATACCGGTGCCGGCAACACCGAGCGCGTCAGTCACGTCGCCGGCCAGACTATCGCGTTCGTCTCGCTGGTGTCGATCGGGCTGGCTGCAATCGGATTCGTGCTCTCGCCGGTGTTGTTGCCGCTGATCGGTGGTTCAGCCGACGCCGAAGCGATCCGGCTGGCAGTCGTCTACACGCGGATCATCTTCGTCGGCGTCATCTTTATGTTCGGGTTTCAGATCTTCCAGGCGCTGTTGCGCGGGTACGGCGATACGGTGACGCCGATGTATCTGATGGGCGCGAGCGTGACGATGAACATCCTGCTCGATCCGATCTTGATCCTGGGATTCAAGAACAACCTTCTGTTCGAGCTACTCGACGACGCGCCGCTGCTCGGCAATCTCGGCTGGATCGACGCGCTCCCGTATCTGACCAGTCCCGAGTGGCTCCACAACCTGCCGGTTCTGGACGTGAACTTCCTCGCGCTGCAGGCTGATCTCTTCGCGGCGACTGGATTCACCGGGATGGGCGTGACCGGCGCGGCGGTCGCGACGGTCGTCTCCCGGGGTGTCGCGGCGATGATCGGCTTCTGGCTGATCTTCTCCGGTCGCCTGGAATTAACGGTCTCGCTGTCGGATCTCCGACTGGAGCTGGAGACCGTCAAGAAGATCATCGACATCGGCGTCCCGACGGCCGCCGAACAGAGCGCCAACTCCCTGGCCTACACAGTGATGACTTCTCTGGCAGCGATGGTCAGTGGCCCCGCAGTCGCGGCCTACGGGATCGGCAACCGGATCAACACATTCGTGTTCCTGCCGGCGGTCGGGCTCGCCCGCGGGACCGAGACGGCCGTCGGACAGAACCTCGGTGCCGAACAGAACGCTCGCGCGAAACGGGCGGTCCTGCTCTCGACGGGGATCGTCGCTGTGGTCTTCGGCGTGGTGAGTGTGCTCGTGTTCCTGCTGGCCCGCCCGCTGGTGACAGTGTTCATCCCCGGCGACCCGACGGTCATCAACCTCGGAACGGACTACTTCAAGATCATCGGCCCGACCTACGTGTTTATGGGCGCGTTCCAGGTCATCAACGCCGGGTTCCGCGGTGCCGGCAGCACGCGGACGGCGATGGCCTTCTCGATCGTCTCTCAGTGGGGCGTGCGGATCCCGCCGACGTACCTGCTGATCACCGTTGCCGGCGTCGGCGCGATGGGCGTCTGGGGCGGGATCGCCTTCTCGCACATCGCCGCCGCGGCGGCTGTCGGCGTCTGGTACGTCTACGGCGACTGGGCCGACAACGTGCTGGACGAAGCCGAACCGGGCGAGGAAATCGCTGCGGACGGCCAGGCCGCCGATCCGAACGGGGACGGCCAGCCAGAGGGTGAGCCGGCCGTCGACGACTGAGTACCAGTTCTCAGGGTCCTGTACGATCCATTAATTCGGCTCGCTGGTCATCCCCTCATATATAAGATATCCGACGACCATCACGCACAACAGGCTGATAACAGCTCCAACTATCCCGACAATAACGCTTCCGTCGAGTAACTGCCTTGCCGCACCGAGGCTGAAAATCCCTAGAAGGGCCACTAGAACGCCGAATATCGTCCTGTCAATGGAAGCAGCTAAGCGTTTCGTTTCGTTTGGCATATATTTTAGCCTTATTATACTACTCTCTCATTAATAAATCTTCCTCACCTATGAGTGAGTCGGAGAAGTAACTGAAGATCGCAGCGGGGGAGGGCGCAAGGGACATCTGACGCCGATCAATTCCCGGACCAATACAACCGAATTACTAAGAACTGGTGTGATTCTAGGGGGATCCTCGCAACTCGCCGCGACCTGCCGTTACGCTTCGTCGTCGAGATCGACCACACGCTTGCCCGCCGCGTTCGGAACAACGCGCTTCTGGGCGTCTTCCCACGTTCGGTCGAGTTCGCGTCCCTCGAACAATCGGTCAAGAAACACGGCCAGGGCCGCGATCTCGGAGTGTGGTTGGTTCGTCACACCGACGTTGAAATCCGCGCGTTCGTAGACCTCGAACGGCACTTTCTCCGCGCCGACGACGACGAGCAGCGGTTCATCTCGGTGGGCAGTTCGGATCTCGTCTTCGAGGTCCTGGACCGGCTGGCCGTACATCGTCAGGTGTGCGATCGCTCCCTCCCACGATCGGAGCCGACCCAGCGGCTGGTCGGTCACCTCGACTTCGAAGGGGCCGCCAAAGCGGTCGGTAATGTCGGTAACTGTTTCTTTGCGTCCTGCCGCGGCGTCCTCAAGGACGAGTCGATCGGCGCCGAGCGCGCGCGCAGTGAGTCCGACGTGTGTGGTCATCCGCTCGTCGCGGCCCGGTCGATGGCCGAGCCTGAGCACGACGACCGGCGGTTGGCCTTGCATACGTCACTTCTCTTCGGGCACGGGTTAGCCGCTTTCGAAACGGCGGGGCGCTCGTCCGGATCAGGCGTCGTCGATCGCCTGTGAGATTGTCTCGAAGTCGTACCCACTGAGCGTGGCTCCGTTCACGAAGACTGTCGGAGTCGAATTGACATTGAGGCTCTCACCGTACTGTTTGTCCGCCTGTATCGTCTCACTGTACCGTTGGTTGACGGCCGCACTCCGGACGACATCAGGGTCTGCTCCCGCTTCCTCAGCAAGCGACGCATAGAGATCCGGGCCCAGATCGGACTGGTTGCGGTAGAGTCGCTGGGAGTATTCCCAGTAAGCTGTGCTGCCGGCCGTGTCCTGTACTGCGCGGGCAGCGTTGGGCGCACGGTTGGACTCAGTGTTCAGCGGTAGCGGGAAGTCGTGGTGCTCGTAGTGGATGGTCCCCGGATCGATGTACTCCGAACCTAGCTTCGGGAAGTGTTCGGTCACGTAACTGGCACAATGACTACAAGCGTAATCTTCAAAGACCAGGACAGTCGTATCGGCCTCGGGATCGCCCAGCGTTGGCGTCGGCAAGAGCCCGTTACTGTCAGCGGTCGCTGTGTCCGTCGACGCGTCCGGTTCGTAGATCGATTCCGGATCGACGGTTGTCTCGTTTCCACCGCCAAGTGCCCCACAGCCGGTAAGTCCGGCTGCGCCGACAGCGGCCCCACTAGCGAGAAATCTTCGTCGTGTCCGCAGCGTGTGTCTTGTCATACACCTCGGTCCGTTCCCGACTCTGATAATACCGTTCGTTCGGGCCTGTCTTGCCTCTGTTAGGACGCCGGCCTATCCGATTTGTGCCGTCGCGGTGCAGTCGGCGTCTGTCGCACACAGCCACGCGCGGACTGTGCCCCTCGGCAAGTCGACCCCGGAGACAGTCTCGACGAGTCGCTCGCTCGGCTGTAGCGTCTCGGTCCGAAGTGCCTGTGTGAACAGCTGTCCGTCGCTGTATCGCCACCGTTCGGCCCCGTCCTGTTCGACGACAACTTCGATGGTTTGTCCGTCGATGAATTCGAGATCGAGTGGCGCCGCTCCCGTGTTTTCGGCGACGAACCTGATCGTTGGACTTCCCTCTTGTCTCGCTTCGACTGTGCAGTCAATCGCCATACTGGACCGGCCAATCGACAGCACAATCAGCGTTTGGATAGCAAGGGCCAAATCCCCTCGGCCGCTACGATCGGGCGTGCAGATCGTCGGGTATGAGACGGGCGCGCCGGACGACAGAGCCACGTTGGTCCTCGCGGACGACGGCGAAATCGACCGCCAGCCGCTTGACGCGGGCGACCGACTCGCGCTGACGTTGGAAGCGCGCCACTGTGCCGGTACGATTGACTCCTCCGGAGAGACACCACAGCATATTCGGTGTGACGCGTCACAGGCCCCGTACTGTCCACAGCATACCGACCGTTGGCCGTGTGCACGCTGTACGGGCGACTGTGATCTGCCCCTGGAGGCGTGCCGCGAGGAACACGCGGTCTATCTGGCGGCGTTCGCCCCGGCGACATTCAAAGTCGGGGTCACCCGCTCGTGGCGCCTCGACACCCGGCTGCGCGAACAGGGCGCCGACCGGGCCGCTCACATTCAAACGGTGGAAAACGGGCGTATCGCCAGACAGATCGAGGCCGACATTGCCAGGGAAGTCGGCGATCGAGTCCGTGTACCGACGAAAATTGAGGGACTCCATCGGGCCGTAGAGTCGGATGCGTGGTCGACGTTGCTCGCTGACTACGATCCGATCGAGACGTACACCTTCGAGTACGGACTCGAACTCACCGAACGGCCGGTCGTCGAACGGATGGCAACCGGCACGGTTCGAGGGACGAAAGGGCGGGTGCTCGTACTCGACCGCAACGACAGCACCTATGCCGTTGATATGCGTGAACTGGTCGGCCACGAGATACGCCAAGAACCCGCTTCTCGACAGTTGCAGTCGAGCCTCAGCGCGTTCGAGTGACCGGCGGACAGGTACCGATTGTTCTGACGGGAGTAGCCGGCAGTCCCGGGCAACTTATTTGGACGCGCCTGGACGCTCGGAGTATGCAGGCTGTCATTCTTGCTGCGGGACAGGGAACCCGTATGCGACCCCTGACGGAGTCGCTGCCAAAACCGATGTTACCGGTCGCCGATCGACCACTGGTCGCGCACACGGCCGACGTCGCCGTCGCGGCCGGCGCGAGCGAACTCGTGATCGTCGTCGGGTACGAAGCCGACACGATCCGGGCGTACTTCGGCGACGAGTACCGCGGCGTGCCGGTCACGTTTGCACGTCAGGAGACGCAGGCGGGCACCGCCGACGCTGTCCGGGCCGCCAGTGATCATCTCGACGGGCCGTTCGCGGTGTTGAACGGCGACAACCTCTACGATTCGGACAGTATCGAGACGCTGTTCGATTCGGGGCCGGCGCTGGCGACCTGCCGTGTCGAGGACCCCTCGAACTACGGCGTGATCTCAGTCGACAGCGGGCGGGTCTCCGGAATCGTCGAGAAGCCGGCCGATCCGCCGACCGACCGCGCGAACACGGGTGCGTACGTCTTTCCCGAGACCGCCCGCGAGTGGCTGGACGTCCCCGAAAGCGAACGCGGCGAACACGAGATCACCGACGTCGTCTCGCGGGTGATCGAACAGTTCGACGTCACACCGGTCGAACTCGATCGTTGGCTGGACGTCGGCCGGCCCTGGGAACTGCTCGAGGCAAACGAGTGGCACCTCGCCGAACTCGACCGGCAGGTCGCCGGCGAGGTGAGCGACGACGCCGAGCTACGCGGTCCCGTGGTCGTCGAGCCGGGCGCGACCGTCGAGTCAGGCGTCGTGATCGACGGGCCGGCACTGCTTCGCTCGGGCGCGACAGTTGGGCCGAACGCGTACGTCCGCAGTGGGACGCTACTGGGGAAGAACGTCCACGTCGGCCAAAGCGTCGAGATCAAAAACAGCGTCGTTATGGCCGACAGCAACGTCCCACATCTCTCCTATGTCGGCGATAGCGTGCTCGGACGGGACGTGAACCTCGGGGCCGGGACGAACGTAGCAAATCTCCGTCACGACGGCGCAGACGTGCGGATCACGGTCAAGGGCGAGCGCGTCTCGACTGGCCGACGGAAGTTCGGCGTCGTCGCCGGCGACGGAGTCAAGACTGCTATCAATACCAGCCTCAACGCGGGCGTCGTTCTCTCGACGGGAGTGACGACGACGCCCGGAGAGACGGTGACTCGGGATCGGTAGTCCAGCCGGCACGGTCCGGGATTTACTGTGTCAACAACCTCGGGGGCAAGCCCCGTGGCATCCGCCTTGATATTCTGTGAAGTGGCTCAGAGTCAAACCCTGTGGCAGTCGCCTCGAGCCGCTTGTGAATTACAGGAATCCGTCGGAGCGACGCCAAACATAGCTGTAAACGACGCTAGAGGTTTATGCGGCTGGCGCCCGTAGCGATCGAATGGAGCCAGCCGGCTCCGTAGTGTCACACGCGCGGGGACTCCCTCCCGCCGTTTCCCTTTGCCTGAAAATTATATAGCCGCGTCTCCTACCTCCGATCGAGTGACGGACAGCACCCATCGAGAGCCGGCGGTCATCGTCAAACGAGTCGATTCCGGTAGCGCTGCTACCGAAGAAATCACGGATCTCACTCGCTCAGCGGGCTACAGCGTCGTCGGCGAACTCACCCAGACCCGAACAGAGGATCCCGCGTTTCATATTGGGGAAGGAAAGGCCGAACAGCTGGCCGAAGCCGTCGCCCGGACAGACGCGTCCGTGGTCGTCTTCGACAACCAGCTTGGCCCGTATCAGACTTACAACGTCGGTAACAAGCTCCCAGAAGGCGTCCGAATTCTCGATCGGTTCCGGCTCATCCTCGAGATTTTCGGCCAGCGTGCCCAGACCCGCAAGGCTCAACTGCAGGTCGAACTCGCCGAACTTCGGTACGAACTCCCGCGGGCGGAAGCCAAGGCCAGCCTCGCCAAGCGCGACGAGCGACCCGGATTTATGGGACTTGGCGAATACGACGAGAGCCGCGAGCAGGACATCAAAAACCAGATCGCCAACATCCGTGAGGAGCTTCGGTCGATCGAGGAGACCGAACAACATCGCCGCGAACAGCGCCGCGAATCCGGGTTCGACCTGGTAGCGCTTGCGGGCTACACCAACGCCGGCAAGTCCACACTGTTGCGTCGACTGGCGGCGGATATGGAGGTCGACGACAACGAGGATCTCCACCCCGATCTGGACGCGACCGCCGAAAGCGAGGACCGGCTGTTCACCACGCTCGGGACGACGACCCGGCAGGCCGACCTGGATCGCCGTGACGTGCTGGTGACCGACACTGTCGGGTTCATCTCGGATCTCCCCCACTGGCTGGTCGAGTCGTTCAAGTCGACGCTTGATTCGGTCTACCGCGCGGATCTCGTGTTGCTGGTCATCGACGTCAGCGAGCCCATCGAGGAGATCCGCGAAAAACTCGTCACCAGCCACGACACGCTGTATGAGCGCAACGAGGCACCCATTCTCACCGTCCTGAACAAGAT
>JBEQBN010000003.1:0-29599 GCA_041639775.1 Halapricum sp. | reverse complement strand
GATAGCTACCGCGACGGGATCGACGCGCATACCTCAGATTGACACTGCGGGAAAATATGCGTACGCCCCCGAGTACAAGAACTGATATTCGGCTGCTTCGGGAAGGTATTTACTCGCCAGCGCCGTGTACACGAGTATGCACGATTTCGTCGTCGTCGGAGCCGGGCCGGCCGGCTCCCGCTTTGCCCGCCGGGCTGCCGAGGCAGGGCAGGACGTGCTCGTCTTCGAGCAAGGGACCGTCGGCGAACCGCTGGCGTGCTCGGGCCACGTCTCCACTGACGTCTGGGAGTTCACCCCCGACGGCGCTCGCGAGGCCCTCCTCCAGAACGAGGTCTACGGCGCGCGCTTTCGGCTCAGTGGGCCGGACAGCGACCCCTATCCGTTCTACAAGGACACCGTGATATCGAACGTCATCGACCGGGTTGGGCTCGACCGGTGGCTCGCGGACGCGGCACGGGACGCCGGGGCCGACCTGCGCGAGCACCATACCGTGACCGCCGTCGAGGAGCACCCTGATCACGTCGCGGTCACGGCCAAGGGACCTGACGGGGTCGAGACCCACCGAGCGCGGATGGTCGCCGGCGCCGACGGCCCCCGATCGAAGGTCCGTTCTGAGGTCGGGCTTCCCGAACCAGAGGAGTTGCTCCACGGCGTGCTCGGTTTCGAAGAGGTGGCTGACGATGGGGACTTCGTGGACGTCCACCTGACAGTCCCCGGGTTCTTCGCCTGGCGGATCCCCCGCGGAGCGGCGGGCGTCGAGTACGGACTGGCCGCCGAACCGGGCGCCGAGGTCGGCGAGTGGTTCGACGCCTTCACTGACAGTTACGGCGCGGCGACGACCGACCGCTGTTCGGGGCTGATCCCCATCGGCCCGCCCGACAGCGTGACCTCCCACCGCGCGTTCCTGCTGGGCGATGCCGCCGCCCAGACCAAGCCCTTCACCGGCGGCGGGATCCGCTACGGTATGGTCGCGGCCGACCACGCTGCCGAGACGGTCGATCCCCGCCGTCCGGGGACGCTTTCGGCGTACGAGGCTGCCTGGCGGTCGGACCTCGGCCGTGAGATCCGGCTCGGCGCGTGGATCCGACGTGCCTACTCGCTCCCCCAGACCGTCCAGCGGGTGGGCCTGTCGCTGTTCGCCGGCGAGATCGGCGTCCATATGGACGAGCCCTCGACGCTCTTCTCGCGCGAGCAACTGCGGGCGATGCTCTCGCGGTCGTAGGCAGGCACCTCGATACCGTTCCGTCCCTATTGGTTCGGCAACCGTTCCGACCGCGCACCGCTCTCGACGAACGGCAACCTCACACGTTCGGCATCGGTCCGTCCCTCCGGCGTCTCGACACCTGCCGGATCGTCCATCACGACGGCGAAAGCGATCGGCTCGCCCAGCGTCGGGCTCTCGAGTGCACGGGTGACGGCCCCGATCTGCCGGTCGTGGCCGTCGTAGACCGCGGCCCCGGCTTCGGGAACGCTATCGCAGGTCAGGCCGATCAGTCGTCGACCGTCGGCACCACCTCTGGAGAGGATCGCCGGCTCGCGACCGGCGAGTTCCGACTCGAACAGCGGCGTCCCGGCTTCCAGGGTCAGCGACTCCCAGGTCCGGTAACCGAAGGGCGTCGCGTTCAGCCCGCGGTTGACCAGCGTGTCGAACACCCGCTTTGCATCCTCGGCCGCACAGACCACCTCGTAGCCTTCCTCGCCGGTCGGGGCGTCGCCCGCGATCACGGTCACCCCTTCGTCGCCCATCGACCCGCGGGTGAAGGTGTGGGCCGGCTCGGGCGCGCCGCCGCCGGTCGAGAGGACGCTGGCGATCTTCTCGGTCGCCTGCCTGCCGTGAACGCCGAAGACGGCCATCTCTTCGGTTGCGTCTGAGACTGTCACGCTCCGTTCTGCAACGGCGTCAGTCAGTACGTCTCCCTGGCCGGCCGAGAGAACGCCGAGCAGTCGGTCGCCGGCGTTGTAGACGGCTGCTTCCGCAGCGATCGTGCCGCCATCGAGGACGAACCCACGACAGCCCTCGCCGTCTGTGTCGGGTACCGCAGCTGTGAGTGCCGCCTCGACCGCGGGGACGCGATCGGCCCCGGTCACGACGCGGATGTCGTATCCCATCTCGATTACGCCGGCGACGTTCCGGACCGCCCGGTGGGTCCGCTCGGGGCGGCCGTACTCGGCGACGACGCGACGACCGTCGAGTTCGTGAAACGTCGCCCCGTGATCGTCGTGTACGTCCTCGATGACACTCATCGGTGGTACGTGGGTCGCTGTCGAAAAGAAAGCCCAGGGTTAGACCCTCGGCTATTCAAGCTGAGGTCTGAGAGAAGTGACGTCGGTGTCCATCGCGACAAGCGACGGCTACCGGTCGTTAGTCCTGGCGGACGAGATTCGTCGCGCGCGGTCCCTTGGGGGATGATTCGATGTCGAACTCGACGTCCTGGCCCTCCTCGAGGTCCGGACCGCCGACGTCTTCCATATGGAAGAACACGTCTTCGTCATCGTCCACTTCGTCGCTGTCAGTCGAAATGAAGCCGTAGCCGCCTGTGTCGTTGAAGAAGTCAACCGTACCGTTTGCCATTACGAGAAGATAGAGGGGTCTGCCGGGGATAACACTTCCGAGGGTCGCGGTACCACGACCATCGGTGTCCTAGGGGGTAAATACTTGAGTATTGGTCACATTGAACAAGTTGCATCGCTATGAAACCGTGCCAACGCTGTCAGGCGGTTATCGACGAGTACACCTTGGACAAACAACTCGAACCCCTGCGCGATCTCACAGTGGACGACTTCAACCTCTGTGCGGACTGTGTGACGATCGTCACGGACGCGTGTGTGAAATGTGGCGGCGCGGTGTACGTTCCCCGGAGCGAATCAGTGACGCCCGATTACTGCCCCGCGTGTCGGGCAGACATCCTCGAACGGACCGGCGAGGACCCGGGCTGGCAGAGCGACCCAATCACGACGTGAGGGCGATGCGGATTCGGTTTTCGGTTCTCGAACGGTCAGCCAGCGGTATCAGAACCCGAACGCACGCTGGTACTGTGGCGGCCCCTCGATCTCGTCGGTCGCGTCCAGTGCCTGAGCGGCCCGCAGCGTGAAGTATGGATCGCGCAGGTGTTCGCGGCCGACGATCGCCATATCGGCCCGTTCGTTGGCGACGATCGCCTCGGCCTGTTCGGGCGTGGTGATCCCGCCGACAGCGCCGACCGCGACTTCCCGGTCGGTCTCTTCGCGGATTCGTTCGGCGTAGCGGACCTGATAGTTCGGCCCGGCCTGCTCGGGGCTCGACTCGGGATGGATGCCGCCGGCGCTGACGTCGATCAGGTCAGCGCCGAGGTCGGCGAGTCGGTCGGCCAGCCGGACCGAGTCCGCAACGGTCCAGGACTCGCGGTCGGGCAGCCAGTCGGTCGCGGAGATCCGAACGAAGACCGGCTTGTCGTCGGGCCAGACCTCCCGGACGGCCGCCGTAACCTCGCGTGCGAGACGCGTCCGGCCCTTGAAGCCGCCGCCGTAGGCGTCCCCGCGGGTGTTGGTCACCGGCGAGAGGAACTCGTGGAGCAGGTAGCCGTGAGCGGCGTGGACCTCGGCGACCTCGAAGCCGGCCGCGAGCGCGCGCTCGGCGGCCGTGCGGAACGACCCGACGATCGACTCGATGTCTTCGGGTGTGAGCCGCTCGGTCGAGGGCGCCTCGCCGTCGTGGGACCACGGTTCGTCGGTCGGACCGACGACCGCCCAGCCGCCGTCCTCTGGGGCGACTGGGCCGTGGCCCTCCCACGGCCGGTTCGTCGAGGCCTTGCGGCCGGCGTGCGCCAGCTGGATGCCCGGCACCGAGCCCCGCTCGCGGATGAACTCGGTGATCGGTTCGAGCGCCTCGGCGTGCTCGTCACTCCAGAGACCCAGATCCTCGGGGGAGATACGGCCACGGGGCTCGACAGCGGTCGCCTCGCTCATCACGAGTCCGGCGCCACCGACCGCACGCGAACCGAGGTGGGTGCGGTGCCACTCGGTGGCCAGTCCGTCCCGTTGCTCACAGGAGTACTGACACATCGGCGATACCATCACGCGATTGGGGATCGACGTCTCTCTGAGATTGAGCGAAGAAAATAACGCTGTCATCGCTCGCAATTGGGTCGGACGCGACAAACGCGTGTCGATACTGTCTGCTACAGCGAAGTGGGCGCGACTTCACAGCGATGTATAGCCGTGCAGGGCCTCGGTAGCGTCCGAAACGAGTGTCTCCGATAGTGTGCCTTGCTGGTTGTCGAGATCTCGGTGTTTGATCGACATCACGTACCAGGGCGAAACGTATGCGTCCGCTTTTGATCCCCCCTGAATCCACGCGTCGTCCGGCACGTAGATTCCTTCGGGATGGTCCTGTGTCGTCATCCCCACGACGATACATTCTTCGGCTGCAAACGGGTGGGCCGTATCGCTGATGACGAGCCACGGACGATACGCGGGGTCGGATTTGTGCGGCGCTGGCCCCCACCATACCTCACCTTGCCTGTTGGTCATTTGTCTCCGTTGTCCGTCTCCACGCCAGGTCCCCATTCGTCGGGATCTTCCGGACCGAGCCGGTCGGTCGCCGCGCGAGCGGTTGCCATCGAATTGAGTGTCTCCCCGATGTCCTCGTCGTCGGAAACGGCCCAGTACTCGCCACGGTGTCGCAGGAGTCCCTGGTCCTCTAATCGGGACAGGACGACGCCGACGCTCCCGCGTGCAACGCCGGTCGCTTCGTGGATCTCTTTCGGTGTAAACGCGCGATCGGGTGCGGAAGCGAGAAACGACAGAATCGTCTCCGCGTTCGTCTGTCCGCCCGATCGGAGCGTTGCTTCTGGCTCTTGTTCGAACCGATCAATGTCGATCGGCATACCTGATACTATGTAACGTATTGTAATAGATGTAACTATTCTCGGGATCGCGACGCGCCGCCGTGGTGAACGTCACGGCGATTCGGGGCGCATTGTCGTACTCATTGCAACGATTCAGCGCTCAGACCGCCTATATCGGGCGGTCGAAACGGAACAGACGTCCAATGATCCGCATCAGTCACCCTTCCGCGGCCGCGCCCAGCCCGCACCGGGAATCGTATCCCGGACGTCGAAATCGAACCGATCAGTGACGAGCAGACCCGAGCCCAACAGCGCCGCCAGCCCGACGGGGACCCAGTTGCCGAACGCGGCGTTGATCGCCCCCCAGAGGATGACGAAACTGACCAGGTCATCGAGCATAAACGGACAGGTCCGCAGTCGCTCGATCAGCGCCTCGCTGTCGAAGGCGAGATCGAACAGGACGACCGAGACCGTCGCCGAGAGCACCCAGCCAACGTAGTTTGACCACGGGACGCCGTAGTAGACCCCGCCCGCGTCGTAGGCCCAAAAGCCTAGCCCGACGGCCGCCGGGTCCAACACAAGGTCCATCACCAGCACCGTCCCGATCACTGCCGGTAGTCGGATCGCCGCCGAACGGGCTTTCTTCCCGAGCAACAGCAGATCGAGCAGGTAGCTGTTGAGCACCAGCGGGAAGAAAAAGACGGGCAGACCGACCGGAACGAGCCCCGCGAGCATCGGCCCGAGATCGATCCCGTACTCGAAGGCGCCGTAGGGCCAGCCCGTCGAGACGCCGAGCATCTCGATCCCGAACGCGTAGGCCGTCACAGCCGCCAGCGCAATCGCGGCTCGCCGGTCGACCAGCGGTGCGAGCCCGGCGACCAGTGGCAGGCGCATCACGATCACGCCAGTCAGGATGAACCACGGGTTGAACGACATAAACGAGACCGGGCCGGGATACCACCCCATCGCCGAGGCATACAGCGATATCGCCCCGACGACCGGGAAGACCACCGCGATCGTAAAGCGGTTCTCCGCGACCAGTCGGTCGAGCCAGGCCTCGACGCCGGCCCGGTCGCGACGTTCCATCGGCGGAAACGGTGTTTCAGGCATACAGCATCACCCACAGCGCCGCCATCGTCAATACCGCACCGACAGCCGTGTTGATCGCTGGATACCACCAGTACGCGCGATCGACCGGGACGTCCCCGAGTGCGATCGCGACCCCCAGCAGCGGATAGACGCCCAAGACGACCCCGAGAAACGGATGGACGAGTGCGAACCCGACGGCGGCGGCCAGCCAGACGAGCGCGCAGTAGGCGTGGGTCCGCTCTTTACCCAACAGTGTCGCCGTCGTTCTGATTCCGGCGTTCCGATCCGGTTCGATGTCGGGGATCGCGCTGAAGGTGTGCATCGCCATCGTCCACAGCCACCCTCCAGCGACCGCTGCCATCGGCGGGTACTGCCCTGCGATTGCGGCGTAGGCGGCGATCCCCGGCAGCGCATACAGCCCGTTTGAGATTGAATCGAGAACCGGCGTCGTCTTAAATCGCAACGGCGGTGCGCTGTATTCAGTCGCTAGCAGGTAAAACAGCCCGAACGGGACCAGTGCCGCCGGATTCAAGACCGGAACCAAAACGAACCCGACGGCGCCGGTAGCGAACACCGCAAGGATCACCAGCGGCCCACCCTCGTATTGGACCTCCTTGTCGCCTTTCTTGGGGTTGACTTCGTCGATATCGGCGTCGAAGACATCGTTGATCCCGTAGAGGTAGACGTTTGCTGGGACGAGGAAGTACACGAACAGCGCGACGGCAAGCGGCGAGAACAACTCGGCGGGCGAACTGGCGGCGTAGGCGACTCCGACGATCACCGGACCGGCCAGATACAGCCAGAAGCGCGGCCGAGAGAGCCAGAACAGATACCCAAGCGAAGACTCCTCGGAGGGGAGCGCTCCACCGAGCCGTTTCTCCAAGCTGAGATCCGTCATACGGTGACTCACAAGTCGTCGGCGAGCGCTTCAGCGGCGTGCTGGCCGCTGATCAGTGTCATCGGGACACCGATTCCGGGCGTGGTGAACGAGCCCGTGAAATACAGGCCGTCGACCGCCGACGAACGGTTGTTTGGCCGCAGAAGTGCGGTCTGGCGGAGCGTGTGGGCCAGTCCAAGGGCCGTTCCATCCGTCGCGTTGTACCGGTCGACGAAGTCATCGACTGCGAAGGTCTCCTCGACGACGATTCGGTCCTTGAGGTCGACACCGGTGTTCGTCGCGACGTCCTCGAGAATCTGCTCGCGGTACCGCTCTCGGAGGGCGTCGGTGTCACGAAGCCCGGGGGCGATCGGGACGAGCACGAAGAGGTTGCTGTGGCCCTCGGGGGCGACGGCCTCGTCGGTCTTGGAGGGGACACAGAGGTAGTAGGCGGGCTCGTCCGGCCAGGCCGGCCGCTCGAAGATCTGATCGAAGTGCGGGTCCCAGTCTTCCGGCAGAACGAGCGTGTGATGGGCCAGCTCCTCGACGTCACCCTCGACACCCAGATACAGCAGAAACGCAGAGGGGGCGTAGGTCCGATCCGCCCAGTAGGATTCGTCGTACTGGCGCTCGTGCTCGGGCATCAGTTCCTGTTCGGCGTGGCGGTAGTCGGCGTTGACCACCACACGGTCCGGCCGGTAGACGTCTCCGTCGACCGTCTCGACGTGGAAGGCGTCTTTGCGCCGGGTGATCTCGCCGACCTCGCTGTCGGTTTCGAACATAACGCCGAGCTGTTCGGCCAGGTCGACGATGGCGTCGACGACCACGCCGACCCCGCCGGGGCCGTCGCCGTTTTTCGGAACGGGATAGTAGACGCCGAGGTTGAAGTCGACGTGACTCATCATATTGTACAGCGCGGGGGTGTTCTTCGGCGACCCACCCAAAAAGACCAGCGTGTACTGCATAATCTGCTGAAGGCGGGGATGCTGGAAGTACTCGGAGACGTGGCTCTGCATCGAGCCGATCAGTTGCAGGCCGATCGGCGCCGCTCGCATCACGTCGGGGTCGATCCAATCCCGGAGTCGCGAGCGGTCCTCGTAGACGAACTTCTCCATCGCGGTCTCGTAGTGGGTTTCGCTGGTCGACAGATACGAATCGAAGGCCTCGCCGGCACCCGGTTCGATCGACTCGAACAGTTCGCGATTTTCCGCTCGATTGGGGCTGATATCGACCTTGTCACTCCGTCTGCCCGTCTCAGCACCATCGTCCGAGGCTTCTCCGTCCTTGAAGAAGATTCGGTAGTGTGGATCGAGTCGCTCCAGCTCGTAGAACTCCTCTGGAGTGCGGTCGAAGTGGTCGAAAAATCGCTCGAAGACGTCGGGCATAAGATACCACGACGGTCCCATATCGAAGACGAACCCCTCTCTTTCGAGTCGGCTCGCGCGGCCACCCAACTGTTCGTTTTTCTCCAGCAGCGTCACGTCTGCGCCGGCGTCAGCGAGATAACACGCGGTAGAGAGTCCCCCGATCCCGCCACCGACGACGACGACCTGCTGGTCCGAAAGCGATTGCATCACCTGATATACCGCTGCCGACCGGCATAAATTACGTGCCAAACTGCTGGGGGCGTGATACGGTCGGTTGTACGTCTGTTCCAGACCGATCGCACTCGCTGTGCGGTCGTGCCGGTACATCGCTCTCACCGATCGTGTGAGTGTCGGCCTAAACGCTACCTCCCCTTTCGAAGTCCTTTTGAGTGCACCCGGCAGACGTGAGAACAGTCGGTACCGAGCACAAATGGAGCGAACATCGACAGCACGGCGCGGATATCTGACCGACAGCGAGTCGGTTCTGGGTCTCGCCTCGGTCGTTGCGTTTCTCGCCGTTTCAGTCCTTGCGGCCGCTTCCGAGCGGTGGAAACTGTTTGCAATCGGTTGGATTGCCTTTGGTGGGATGGCTGGCGGTGCACTGCTCGGTGCACGTGTCAGCGATCGGAACCCGACACGGCTCGTCTGGGGGTACGGCCTGGCGAGCGGCGCGATGATCACCAGCGCCGCGGTTTTTCTGGTTCCCCAGGCCATCTCACAGCACGCGCAGGTCGGCGGGTTCGGCATTGCAGCCGGTGTCCTCGTCGGCTACAACGCCCATACGATCGGCCACCGGCTGACGCATCTGGAGCTACCGATGGACACCACGGCGACGGAACTGGCCGCACACGCCCTCTCGGCGGGGCTGATAATCGGTCTCATTTACGGTGCGATGCCCGAACTCGGTCTGTTGTTGGGCGTCTCGATTGTCTCTCACAAGGGGCCGGCCGGGTATGCGGCCGCCCGTCGGTCGACACTCGCCGGCCAGTCAGTGCTGCCAATCTTGCTGCCGTCGGCTGGCGTCGGTTTGACCGCGATCCCTATCGCGCTGGTCGCGTTGCCCGAGTCAGCGGTCTTTAACGCCGCTGTTTTCGGGTTTGCCTCGGGCGTGTTTTTGCACGTCGCGATGGACTTTCTCCCGTCCTGTGAGGTCGGCGGCGAGATTGACCAGCTGTCGGAGTACGACGAGCACGCACACGCGGTCCTCGATCGGATGCGGACTCACGCGCTCGTGAGTACGACGCTTGGCGGGCTGGCCGTACTCGTCGCGTGGCTCGGCGTCGCTGCGTGAGGACGGCGTCGGGCTACTGCACCGGCGAGCAGCGCGTCTCGATGATGTACGCTTCTCCGTCGATAGCACAACTCGTCTGGACGTACTCGGTCCGGCCGGCCTGTTCAGGGTCGCAATCGACGCCCGTCTCGCGTTCCGCCGGGTCCGTACAGTCCTCGGCCGTCCCGTCGGGCAACACGATCCGACCGCCGTCGCGAACGGCGTACGACCGGCCCCACTCGGGGACTGCGTGGACGGTCACGCGCTCGCCCCCGACTGTCTTTCGAGCGACGATCCGCCCGACGACGTCGTCAGTGACGTTCGGGACGAGCGTCAGCGCTTCGGGCAGGTCGGCTTCACTGAACGTCTTCAGGCAGACTGCCGGATCGAGTGTCAGGGCGTCCATCGCGAGGTCGATGCCGTCCGCAGCCAGCGCGTCGAACAGCGTCGGATCGACGGTCTCACGGAACGCCTCGCGTACGTCCTCGAGGTCGTCATATTCTGCTCGGAGCGTCGAACGCACGTCCTCGGCGTCGACTTCCGCGAGCACGTCCGAGACTGATCCGGCGAGCGCGTCACTACCGAGCAGGTCTCGACGTGAGGTCTCCCCGCGGCGCAGTCCGCCTGCAGCGGTCATCGTCTCCACACAACCCCCACCGTCGACGATCTCGTCGAGGGTGTTCCGGTACTCCTCGTAGTCCACCTCGTCCATAGGTGTCACTGTGGCGTCGAACAGTATCAACGCTCCCGTTCGCTCCCGCCTGGCGTGAATGTTTGATGAACAAATATATTAATCCTTATCAGCGATCAGTCCTCTGTCGGAGGTATGGCACCACGTACCGATGGTCCTCGTCTCAGCCGGCGTCGACTGCTGGCCGCCGCCGGTGTCGCCGGTATCGGGGCACTCGCTGGCTGTCAGAACGACGGCGACGGGTCGAGCACACCGACAGGCACACCGACGGAGACGTCGACGCCCATCCCACCGGGCGAGCGCGGAGAGCTGTACCACCCCGGACCGCCCCGGTTCACGAGCGTCGACGCGGAGCCGCTCGGCGAGTTGCTGCACGGCTCCGGCGAACGGACCAATCTCTCACCGCTGGACGTCGAACTCTCGGGCGTCGACGGCGACCTCGCCCCGTTCGATCCAGACTGGGCGGCGAGCTACGAGTGGTCGATCGCGGAGACGCCGGACGGTTCGGAAGCGGAGCTCGGCGATGCGTCGGTCGTCCACTTCGAGCCCGACGTCCCCGGCCAGTACCGCCTGGAGATGACTGGTCCGGACGGCAGTTATGCACTCACTGTCCGCGCGTTTCCGGAGGAAAACGAGGACGACCCCCAGCCCCGCGTCACGCTCTCGGCCGAGCAGGAGGGCGAGCAGTTCCGGATCGACGCCGACGCCCGGCCCAGTCCAGAGGGGGACAACACCGTCGAGGATCTCGACGTGGAGTTTTACGTCGACGACCGCGACCGCCCAGCGCTGGACGGGGACCTGTCGGTCGACGGCCACACTGCGACCGTCCCCGCGGATGCGGTGACGGACACCGTCAGGGTACATGCTGTCGCCGTCGGTGATCGCCACAGCGTTGCCGATTTCGTCAGGCTGGAGGGCGACGGCTCGACGGCCCACCCCAACGACCCGCCCGAGTGGGCCGAAGACGCCACGATCTACGAGATATTCGTCCGGCGGTTCGACGACGAGGTGACCTTCGAGACGATCAAGAACCGACTCGACTACCTCGATGAGTTGGGTGTCGACGCGCTCTGGCTGACGCCGATCCTGGAATCACATAGCCACGCCAACCCAGGCGTTCCGGGAGGTCCGCACGGTTACGATATCAAAGACTACTACCACACGGCCGATGCTCTGGGGAGCAACGAGGACTACGAGGCGCTGGTCGAGGCCTGCCACGACCGGGACATCAAGGTCATCTTCGATCTGGTCATCAACCACACGGCCCGCGAACACCCCTATTTCCGGGCCGCCAAGCACGGCGAGACGGTCCCCGCAAGCGATCTGGGTTACTTCGAGAACGTCTCCGGGGACGACCAGGAGTTCTTCCGCGGTCTCTACGAGTGGGAGTATGGCACGACGGCCAAGACCTACGCCTACTGGCAGGGGATTCCCGTCGTCGATTACGACTCGCTGGCGCTGCGGTCGTGGCTGCTCGATGTCATCGACCACTGGCAGGGGATTGTTGATGGGTTCCGGTGTGACGTGGCCTGGGGGGTCCCGCGGAGCTTCTGGAAGAACGTTCGCGACCGCGTGAAAGCCCGCGACGAGGACTTTCTCCTGCTGGACGAGACGGTCCCGTGGCACAGCGACTTCGCGGAGAACCAGTTCGACGCGCACTTCGATTACGGGTTCAACGAGACGCTCCGGGCAATCGGCCGCGGCGAGGAAGACGCCACGGCCGTCAACGACGTGCTCGACGACCGAGCGGCGATGGGCTATCCCGATCACACGGCCTTCTTCAACTACGTCGAGAACCACGATATGAGCCGCTACGTCTCGATCGGTGACCGCGACTCACAGATGGCGGCCGGCGCAGCGACGTTCACACTGCCCGGCGCGCCGATGCTCTACTACGGCCAGGAGACGGGCGTCTCCGCCCAGCGCGGGACGATGAACTGGGACAGCGTCGACGAGGAATTGCAGGCCTACTACGAGAACCTGATCGACGCCAGGGACTCGCTGTCGGCACTCGCCAGTGACGCGCCGACGACGCCGGTCGAACTCGACGAGCGACCCGACGGCGTGGTCGCGTACGCTCGCGGCGACACCGACGGACGGGTGCTAGTCGTGCTCAACTTCAGCGGGGATTCAGCGACTGTTTCGCTTCCGACTGGCGTCGAGACGACCGACCTGCTGACCGACGAAACCGTCGCCAGCGGTGACGGTGTCGAAGTCGAACACGCCGTCGTACTCCGAGCCGACGACGCGGATCTGTGACCCGTTCCGGCAATATCAGTCGGCCTCCGGGAACGCTTCGGTGGCGAGATCGACGCTCGTGAACTCGAACCGTGCGCCGCCCTCGTCCGATTCCGTGGCGTCGATCGTCCACCCGTGTACGTCCGCCAATTGCTCGACGATCGCCAGTCCGAACCCCGTCCCGTCCGACTCACCAGTGACGCCGGACTCGAAGATGTCCTCGCGCAACTCCGCCGGGATCCCGTCGCCGTCGTCAGCGACGTAGAACCCGGTCCGCTCGTGGCCGTCGTGGATGATACCGACCGAAACGGTGACTCCGGATCCGCCGTGCTCAACGGAATTTCGGAAGAGGTTCTCGAATAGCCGTTCGAGACGGTCCCGATCGGCGACGATCCGGTCGTCGGTGCCGACGACGAGTCGACCGTCGGCGGTGTCGACGTGCTCCCAAGCCGACCGAGCGGCTGCTCGCAGCGAGATCGCCTCCGGGTCGGTGACGTCCCGTCCGTCACGGGCCAGCGTCAATACGTCATCGACGATCGCTTCGATGCGTTCGAGGGCGCCGGCAGTCTCGTCGAGGCGGTCGGTCTCGAGACAGACGCCGGGCAGGTCCGACGCTTCCGATCGGCTGGAGCGCATCAGTTCGACGTGACCGCTGGCGACGTCAAGCGGGTTGCGGAGGTCGTGTGAGACCATCGTCGCGAACTCCTCGAGGCGTTCGTTCTGTGTCTCGATCTCTCTGCGGCGACGCTCACGCTCGGTGATGTCCTCGAGCAACAGCAGCCGTCCGACCGACCGGTCGAGCGCGTCGGTCAACAACGTCGCAGACGCCGAGACGATCCGTTCCTCGCCATCGACGGTCGTGGTGGCAGTCGTCTCGAACGTCCCACCGCTGTCGATTCGTTCGGCGAGTTCGGGGACGTCGGCAAACAGATCTTGGGCCGGACTCCCGATGTTTGGCTCGACGTTCTTGCGGTTGAGTAGTGTCGCGCCGAACCGATTGAGATCTGTGACCCGCCCGTCGCCGTCGATGACCACGACGCCGACTTCGAGGGCGTCCATCACGGTCGCTCGTGCGACTGGGGTCAAATCCACGAGTTGATATTCCGTGATCGCCCAGTAGGCGACGACACCGGTTACCACAAACCCTGCGACCTGAAAAGCGGCGACATCGACTGCGATGTACAGGACGTTTCCGAGCCACGGTGGGATAACACCGAAGAGGATGGCCCAGGCCTGGCGGCGGTGTACTGACCGCGATCGATAGAGACGAAACACGATCAGGACGGTTCCGAGCGCCAAGACCACGTACGTGAACGCGATGTGTGCATACAGCAGTGGTCCGCCCTCAAAGACGTAGCCCGTGGCCGTCGCCTTGACGTTCCAGAATACGCTGTGCAGTTCGTTGGTGAGCCCGATCACAGCGACAGCGACTGGCTCGATACCGAGCAAGTACACGTACGGGCCGACAAGCAGTTCCTCACGACCCGTGTATTCAAGCGTGAACGCCAGAAAGGAGACCACTGTCACGGCTGCCGCGACGACCACGACATTAGCTGCCAGAAAAGACGAGGTGTACCCTTCCGATACTGTGGCCCACAGCAGTGCCCCGTTCCAGGCGGCGACCGACCCCATCAGCACGCCCAGAGTCTCCGCGCCCGGATTCGGGCGCTGTCGCCAGGCCAGTATGGCAACCCCGGCGGTCCCAATCCCGATGAGCACGAACACGACGACCGCTGGATCGATCGGAGCCACTACTTAATAGGTTTTGAACCGACCTACAAAAACCAGTTGGCCGGGCCCCTACCGCGCCGCTTAATCAGCTCAAGACCCAATCGACGCCGATGGCAGAGCAAGCGGGCAACGGCGCGGCGGCGTTCGCCGAACTCGGCGAGGCCGTCCGCGAGGCGCTGTCCGAACGCGGCTTTCAGACCCCCACCGAGCCACAGCGTCGCGCGATCGGACCCATTGCGAAGGGTGAGAATGCGCTGGTAATCGCTCCTACCGGCACCGGCAAAACGGAGACCGCGATGCTTCCGGTGCTCGACGCGCTGGTACATACAGAGAGCGAGGCCCAGAGCACTGCTGACACTCCAGCGGGGAGCGACGATGCGGATCGCTTCGGCATCGGCGCGCTGTATATCACTCCGCTGCGCGCACTCAATCGCGATATGCGCGAGCGCCTGGAGTGGTGGGGCGAGACACTGGATCTCGACGTAGACGTCCGCCACGGCGACACCACCGACTACCAGCGCAGCAAGCAGGCCAACGATCCGCCGGACGTGCTCGTCACCACCCCGGAGACGCTGCAGGCGATGCTCACCGGGAAGAAACTCCGGCGCGCCCTGGAGGACGTCGAACACGTCGTCGTTGATGAGGTTCACGAACTGGCCGCCGCCAAGCGCGGCGCACAGCTCACTGTCGGGCTGGAACGACTCCGGGAGCTCGCTGGCGATTTCCAGCGGATCGGTCTCTCGGCGACCGTCGGGGACCCCGAGGAGGTGGGGAAGTTCCTCACCGGCGACCGGGGCTGTACGATCGCCGAAGTCGACGTGGGGAGCCGCCTGGACATCGAGGTCCGGGAGCCCCGGATTACGGACGAGGACGGCCGACTCGCGGGCGAACTTATGACTGACGACGAGGTCGCGAGCCACGTGCGGGCGATCGACGAGATCGTCGCCGAGCACGACTCGACGCTGGTGTTTGTCAACACGAGACAGACGGCCGAGGCGCTGGGTTCGCGGTTCAAGAAACTGGGAACGGACATCGGCGTCCACCACGGCTCCCTGTCGAAGGAGGCCCGCATCGACGTCGAAGATCGGTTCAAGTCGGGTGAACTCGACGCCCTCCTGTGTACCTCCTCGATGGAACTGGGCATCGACGTGGGACACGTCGATCACGTCGTCCAGTACAACAGCCCCCGGGAGGTCCGGCGCTTGCTCCAGCGGGTGGGTCGGGCGGGCCACCGCCGAGACGTCGTCTCCTCGGGGACGGTGATCACGACCCGGCCCGACGACACCCTCGAGGCAATCGCGATCGCCCGCCGCGCCGCCGAGGGCGATGTCGAACCCGCCGCGATCCACCACGGCAGTCTCGACACCGTCGCCAACCAGATCGCCGGCCTCGTGATGGACTTCGGCGAGATCCGGGCGATGGAGGCCTACGAGATTCTCACTCGCGCCCACCCCTTCGCGGAGATTGGCGAAGACGAGTTCAAACAGGTCGTCCGGGAACTCGCTGGCAACGACATCCTCTGGCTGGACGAGGATCGCGATACGCTCGAAAAGCGGCGAGGAACCTGGCAGTACTTCTATCAGAACCTCTCGATGATCCCCGACGAGGCCACCTACACCGTCGAGGATATGGCTTCGGGCGAGACGATCGGCACCCTTGATGAGCGGTTCGTCGTCAACTTCGCCCAGCCCGGCGAGATATTCATCCAGCGCGGGGAGATGTGGCGCATCAGCGAGATCGACGAGGAGGAGGAACTCGTCCAGGTCAGCCCCGTCGCCGATCCCGGCGGCGAGGTCCCTTCCTGGGTCGGCCAGGAGATCCCCGTCCCCTACGAAGTCGCCCAGGAGGTCGGGGAGATTCGGGACGTGGCGGGCACGCAGTTGCGCGGCGGCGCGACCCCCGAGGCCACCGCTCGGGACCTCCGGCGACGCTACCCCGCCGACGAGCACACGATCGCCGAGGCCCTCGAACCCCTGGATCGTCACGAAGCGCCGATCCCGACCGACGACCGGCTCCTCGTGGAGTTTCGCGGCCGCGAGGTGGTCATCAACGCCGCCTTCGGCCACACCGTCAACGAAACGCTCGGCAGATTGGTCTCGTCGATGCTCGGCCAGCGGACCGGCTCCTCGGTCGGGATGGAGATCGACCCCTACCGGATCGAACTGGAGGTCCCCGGTGGGGTCGCGGCCCGGGACGTCGTCGAAGTGCTCAATGAAACTGATCCCGACCATCTGGAGGCGATCATCGAACTCAGTCTCAAGAACGCCGACGTGCTCAAGTTCAGGTTGGCCCAGGTCGCCGCAAAGTTCGGGGCACTCAAGCGGTGGCGGGGCAGTGGGAGCAACCGATTCGGTCGGGATCGGCTCCTCGCGGCGCTGGAGGACACCCCCGTCTACGACGAGGCCTTGCGGGCGGTCCTCCACGAGGAACTGGCCGTCGGGCAAGCCAGTGAAATCCTTGAAGCGATCCAGTCAGGCGAGATCAGCGTCGAGACAGTCGGCGAGCGCACCCCACTCGGCCGGGGCGGTCGTTCCGGCGGCCAGGAGCTGCTCGCTCCCGAAAACGCCGACGCCAGCGTCGTCCAGACCGTGCGCGAGCGCATCCAGAACGACCAGGTGTTGCTGTTCTGCCTGCACTGCCAGGACTGGAAATCCAGGCGGACGGTCAACTCCATCGCCGACCAGCCGGAGTGTCCCCACTGCGGGTCGACCCAGATCGCCGCGCTGAATCCCTGGGCCGACGAGGTCGTTCAGGCCGTGACGGCCGACGACAAGGACGGCGAACAGGAGAAACAGACCGAACGGGCCTACCGGGCGGCAAGCCTGGTTCAGAGTCACGGCAAGCGGGCGATCATCGCGCTTGCGGCCCGCGGCGTCGGGCCGCACAACGCCGCCCGGATCATCAACAAACTGCGGGAGGACGAGGACGACTTCTACCGGGACATCCTCGCCCGGGAACGCGAGTACGCCCGGACGAAATCGTTCTGGGAGTGAGCGACTGGATCAGCCGGGTGTCGTGGCCTCTGATCCGTTCCTACTGTCTCGCGTGCAAGATCCAGGGTGTGACTCTCGTACGTGACCCCGATTGGATATCCCTATTAAATCGATTGGTGAAAAGACTATATAATAGTTGGCATAAAAAGGAAACTATGGTAAAAGGCTGGCGAACAAGACGGGCAATCTTGGGAGGGCTCGCGGGCGGAACGCTCGCTGGTATGAGTGGCTGTCTGGAGGTGTTCTCGGAGGAGCCCAACTGGGAGACAATCTCACCAAACCCGTTCACTGCGGTTGCCACATCCCACTCTCCGGTAGCCACACTCGGCGGCTCCGATCGATCGGAATCGTTCGGACAGGCGGTCGCTACGACGGGCGATGCTGTTTTCGTCGGCGTGCCTCGGGCTGCGCCTGATGGCATCAAAGGAGCGGGAATCGTGGCTGTCTTTACACAATCGGAGGATGGCTGGGAGCAGACAGCGACGCTGACCGGTCGAAAGCAGAAACACGACTATTTCGGCGGACGGATCGCAGCCAGCGACTCGACGCTGCTAGTCGGCAACGAGTACAACTACTCGGGAACATCGCGAATTCCTGTGTCAGTGTTCGAGCGATCGAACGGAGACAGCTGGAAACTGACAAGGAAGCTAAGCGAGCGCGTCTACGTCGGATCGATGGCAGTAGACGATGCTACGGCCGTCTTGCGGACGACAGACAGCGACGGGCTCGCCGATGTCTTCGAGCGCGAAAGCGGGGAGTGGGTGCAGCGACAGACGCTATCCGTTGCCGAGTTCGACGACGGACGGACCGTCGGGTCAGTCGCGGTTGATGGCGAGACGATACTGGTCGGGGCGCCACCGAAGTCAGGGTCCAAGCGTCGACGCGCCAAATCGGGCGTCGTTCACGTCTTCCGGCGATCAAGCGGAACCTGGAGTCATCGGACGACCCTCTCCGGAGCGACTGGGACGGATGACTTCGGCTGGTCGGTTTCGGTGTGTGATGGGAAGGCAGTAATTGGCGATTACGGTAACGATACAGCGTACGTGTTCGACCGATCAGCGGGACAGTGGTCTCGCCAGCAAATGTACACCGCAACCGGCGGCGGTTCCCATCAGTACTTCGGAGACACAGTCGCGATGGACAGCGATACGTTGCTGGTCGGCGCACCGCACGCACAGTTCGGCGACTCGGTCGGTGCAGTATACAAACTGGCGCAACCGTCCAGTACAACTGACCCGCGGGGGACATATTTCACAGCGCCCGATACGTCCAAGCAGTTCGGTTCCCAGATAGCGACCACGAACGGAACGACAATCGTCGCAGGCAGGCATTCTGAGAACGGATTCGTCTCCGTCTACGAACGGTAATCGCTTCGGACAGAGCCCGGATTTGCCAGAGACTAAAACGCCGCAGTCCTAAGCGCGGGTAGATGAAATCACTGCGCGGGGACGAGGCCGCCGGAACGGCGTCGGAGCTTACCGTCGCAGCGCGCAGTCTCGAACTCGACGCGCTCGATCACGACGCCTTCGTCGCAAGCGTCGAGGGACCGAGCGTCGTCTGGCGGGGACAGGACAGCGCGATCGCGACGACGGGCGCGACCGCGACGATCACGGCCGCGGGCCCCGACCGATTTGAAACCGTCCGCGAGACCGCGACGGCGCTGTTCGAGCGGCTGCGATCCCAATCGACGCCCCGGGCGGCCCGGCCGCGGCTGTTCGGCGGCTTCGCCTTCCACGACGGAGCCGAACACAGGCGATCGGGCGTCTGGGAGGGGTTCCCCGACGCCTGGTTCGTCCTGCCGGCCGCTCAAGTCGTCCGCGAGGGCGACCGCACGTGGCTCACAGTGACGGCGACCGGGCCGGACGCCGGTCGCACGGCCAGCGAACGGCTCGACACCTGGCGCGAGCGCCTGGCCGACCTGCTGGCACACGCCGGCACGGATCCGCCGGGGATCGTCGACGAATC
Organism: Halapricum sp.; assembly: GCA_041639775.1. Taxonomy (GTDB): domain Archaea; phylum Halobacteriota; class Halobacteria; order Halobacteriales; family Haloarculaceae; genus Halapricum. The sequence continues at coordinate 10,552 of JBEQBN010000003.1, read as the reverse complement.
ACGGACCCCCTCACGGACGGAGTGGCGCGAGCAGATCGAGGACGCCGTTGCCGACATCGAGGCCGGCGACCTCCGGAAAGTCGTCCTCGCGCAGTCGCTGTCGGCCGATCTCTCCGTAGAGCTGTCGATTCCTGATGCCCTCGCGCGGCTCGACGATCGCTATCCCGACTGTTATCGGTTCGCGATCGCCCCTGGAGACCGTCGCGAGCGGACATTCTTGGGTGCGACCCCCGAGACGCTCGTCTCGCTGTCGGGTCGTACCGTCGAGACCGAGGCGCTGGCCGGCTCGACCGGCCGCGGCGAGACGCCCGACGAGGACGACTGGCTGGCCGAGGAGTTACTGGGCAGCGAGAAGGACAACCACGAGCACGACCTGGTGGTCGAGGCGATCCGCGAGCAACTCGACTCGGTCGCCGAAAGCGTTCGAACCGGCGGGCGGACCGTCCGCCAGCTTGCGACCGTTCAGCACCTCCGGACGCCGGTGTCTGCGGAACTCGACGACGACGGTCACGTTCTGGATCTCGTCGAGGCGTTGCATCCGACGCCGGCGGTCGGCGGGCTACCGCCGGACGCTGCTCTGGAGACGATCAAGGCAACCGAAGCCTTCGATCGGGGCTGGTACGCCGCGCCAGTGGGCTGGTTCGATGCCGCCGGCGACGGCACCTTCGCGGTCGCGATCCGGTCGGCGCTCGCTCGCGGCCGGACGGCGTCGCTGTTCGCCGGAGCCGGGATCGTGCCCGACAGCGATCCCGACCGCGAGTGGGACGAGGTACAGCTGAAGTACCGACCGATGCTGGATACGCTTGCATAACACCTGTACAACTGATGACTGTGGCACACGATCGCCGATGACTGCACCGAACCGAGCCACCCTCTGGGGCGAGACGCTGGTCGAGGAACTAGTCGCGGCAGGGGTCAACGGCGTCGTCCTCGCGCCCGGAAGCCGGTCGACACCGCTGACGACTGCCTTCGCAGCGCACGACGACATCGAGACGTTTTCACAGCTGGACGAGCGCTCGGCGGCCTTCTTCGCGCTGGGCCGCTCCCGGCGGCTGGGCGAGCCGACCGCGCTGGTCTGTACTTCGGGCACCGCGGCCGCGAACTTTCACCCGGCCGTCATCGAGGCCAACCAGTCTCGCGTCCCGCTGGTGGTCCTGACGGCCGATCGGCCGCCCGAGCTACAGGACAGCGGCGCGAACCAGACGATCGACCAGGAGAAGCTCTACGGGGACGCCGTCCGGTACTACCGGACCCTGCCCGAACCCAGCCCCGAGGCGCGAACGCTACGGTCGCTTCGGACGACTGCCGATCGGGCCGTCCAGCGGGCGACGGCCACACCGCCCGGGCCGGTCCACCTGAACGTTCCCGTGGCGAAACCCCTGGAACCGACCGACGTACCCGGCGACGTCCCCGATAATCTGGCCGACCGCGCGCCGCTGGGGGCCGCGGGCCGGGACGGGCCGTTCGTCCGCACGACGACGGGGCGACAGACGCTCGATACCGACGCCGTCGCCGATCTGGCTGCTTCGCTCGCTACCGTCGACCGGGGGCTGCTCGTCGCCGGTCCGGCGAACGAGCCGACTCCCGCACGCGACGCGCTCGCGCCGCTGGCCGAAGCGACCGGCTTTCCCGTGTTGGCCGATCCGCTCTCGGGCCATCGCTTCGGGCACGACGGCCCGCTCGTCTGTGGCGGCTACGACGCCTATCTCGACGCCGCCGAGGCGTGGCCCGACCCCGAGGTCGTCGTCCGGTTCGGGGCCTCGCCCACCTCGAAAGTCCTCAGACACTACCTGCGGGACCACGCCGCTCGCCAACTCGTCGTCGATCCCGCGGGCGGCTGGCGGGAGGCGGAGTTCACCGCGACGGATCTCCTCGTGGCCGACCCGACCTGGCTGAGCGAGCGACTGGCCGACCGTCTCGGTGGGGCCGCCGAGAGCGAGTGGTCCGACCGGTTTCGCCGAGCCGAACGGATCCACTGGGAGACCGTCTCCGACGCCGTCGGGGCCGAACAGTTCGAGGGGGCGGTCCTCTCGACGGTCGCCAGTGAGGCGCCCGATCCGGCCACTTTGGTCGTCTCGAACAGTATGCCAGTCCGGGATCTCGACCGGTTCGGCCGGCCCCGGCACGGCGATCTGACTGTGCTCGGCAACCGCGGTGCCAGCGGGATCGACGGAGTCACAAGCACCGCGCTCGGTGCCGCCGGTGCTACCGACGACCCGCTCGTGCTCGTCATCGGTGATCTGGCGTTCTATCACGATATGAACGGGTTGCTGGCAGTCGAGCGCTGCGGCGTCGATGCGACGATCGTCCTGCTGAACAACGACGGCGGCGGGATCTTCCATATGCTCCCGATTGAGGACTTCGACCCGCCGTTTACGGAGTACTTCAAAACGCCACACGGGATCGATTTCGAGCCTGTCGGTGACCTCTACGGGCTGGAATACGCCATCGTCGAGGATCTCGTGGACTTCGAGACAGCCTACACCGACTCCGTCGACAGCGACGGCACGCAGGTCATCGAGGTCCGGTTCGACGCCGACGAGAGCCACCGGACTCGCGAGCGGATCGCCGACCGGATCCGGTCGGCGATCCGTTGATCCTCGCGCCGTGCTCGGCGCATTACCATCGCAGTGCCCAGTAGGTCAACACTGTCAGGCCGAGCGGCAGCCACGTCGCTCCAAGAACGAGCAGGCCGACGATCGAGAGCGGGTCGACTGTACTCGCGAGTACGACGAACGTCCCGAACACCGTCCAGCCACCAAAAACGTAGACCCCGACCTCCGGCATCGAGGCAAGATAGACGATCAGCGCCAGCGTACACGCCCCGACGATGACGTTGACCACTGGCGAGAACCCGGGATAGACACTGCTGAACACCAGGCCCGGATACGAGAAAAACGTCGCGACGAGTAACACGACCGATTGTGTCGGCGGGAACAGTCGACCCCCGCCGATACCGGCCCGGCCAGGCTCGTTGCGGACGGCGTGACTCCCGCTTGCCGCCCACCCGACTGAACCGCCGACGTTGCCTGACGTACCGACGCCCGCTGAGGCCTGCGTCTCACCGCCCGGCGTGGCGGTAGCGCTTGGTGTCGCGTTGTCGCCTCGCTTGGCCGTCCGATCAGTGCGACCGCTATCGCCCGAACTCGCTCGCTCGCCGCTTTCCGTTCGAGAGTCCCCGGTTTCGCGTCGATCCTGTGTGCGCCGACTCCCGTGATTGCGCCGCCGCCTGTGCCGCCAGTCGCCCCGTCCGGCCCAGGTGGGATCGGCCCCGCCGGTCCCGTCGCTGTCGGTCTCGCCTGCCCACTCGCTTGCCGCCCCGGACGCAGATCGTGTGGACGTGCCTGTCGTCCAGCTCGCGTCGGTGTCGGCCTGACGGACGTACTGGTCGTGGCCGAGCCGGTCATAGCGGGCACGTTCCGACTTGTCGGTGAGCACCTCCTTGGCCTCGATCAGCTTTCGAGAGCGCTCTTCGGCCTCGGGGCTGTCGTTGACGTCCGGATGCACCTCCTTGATCCGCTCTCGGAAGGCCGCGTCGATCGCCGATCGCTCGGCGTCTGCATCCACTCCGAGCACGTCGTAGAACGTCTCTGCCATTGGGGACCTGTTGTTCACAATCTACCCCCTCCCGGCGCAAAAATCCCCCGACAGAGCGAGCACCTTTTTTGGGTTCCCGGGCCCCATCACGGCTATGGTCTCGAAAATCTTCGACCCCGACCGCTGGGAGTCGATCGGCCGCTTTGACTTCTCGGACATCACCTACCACCGCGCTCGCGAGGTCGGCGCGGTCCGGATCGCCTTTGACCGCCCCGAAGTGCGCAACGCCTTCCGACCCGAAACCGTCGACGAACTCTCGACTGCGATCGATCACGCCAAGCGCCAGACTGACGTCGGCGTCGTCTTGTTGACCGGTAACGGCCCCTCACCGAAGGACGGCGGCTGGGCGTTCTGTGCCGGGGGCGACCAGTCGATCCGCGGCGATTCCGGGTACGAATACAGCGAGTCGCCACGCGACTCGGCGAGCGGGGCGGGGACCGACCTGCGAGCGAGCGACGGCTCGGACAACCCCGACGCGCCCGAGAACGTCGGCCGGCTGCACATTCTGGAGGTGCAACGGCAGATCCGCCATATCCCCAAGCCCGTCGTGGCGGTCGTTCCCGGCTGGGCGGTCGGCGGCGGCCACTCGCTGCACGTCGTCTGTGATATGACGCTTGCAAGTGCCGAGCACGCCAAGTTCCTCCAGACTGATCCCGACGTGGCGAGCTTCGACTCCGGCTTCGGCTCGGCATATCTCGCCAAGCAGATCGGCCAGAAGAAGGCCCGAGAGGTGTTTTTCCTCGGAAAGACCTACTCCGCCGAGGAGGCCGAAGAGATGGGGATGGTCAACGAAGTGGTCCCTCACGAGCAACTTGAGGAGACCGCTCTGGAGTGGGCCGAGACGATGACCGGCAAGTCACCGACCGCGATGCGGATGCTCAAATACGGGTTCAACCTCACCGACGACGGGTTGGTCGGCCAGCAGGTCTTCGCCGGCGAGGCGACCCGCCTGGCGTATATGACCGACGAGGCCGAGGAAGGCCGGGACGCCTTCAACGAGGGCCGGGAACCCGACTTCGAGGAGTTTCCTTGGCACTACTGAGCCACTTTTTTCGCTCGGGTTCTCGCTACGAGCGCCCGCAAGCGCTCGCGCGCGGACCACTGCGCGAGAAAAACTTGGGGAAAAAGGCCGGAATCGCCTTGTGAGGGCGATTCCGGGGAAACGCCTCGCTTCGCTCGGCGTACGCTGGACGCACGTTTCCGCGACTGCCTGGATACGGCACCACACGCCTCCCCAGCCGATTCGACCGCTCCCGGCGGTCGCGGTCTCATCCCTCGCACGGTCTTGGGCGCGCACGAGAGCGCACCCAGCGTGCGCCGTCTCGCACGCGGTGATTGCTTGAGATCCACAGCGGCTTTGACGGCACCACCCTAACACACCGACAATGAGTACTGCAGACGTCTCCCGGCGGAAGGCCTGGCTGATGGCCGCCCGGCCACAGACGCTGCCCGCCGGCACCGCGCCGGTCGTCGTGGGTGTCGGGCTGGCGATCCACGCCGGCGTCTTCGCACCCCTGCCCGCCTTGGCGGCGCTGGTCGGAGCAATCTTGATCCAGATCGGGACCAACTTCGCCAACGACTACTACGACGCCGTCAAAGGGGCAGACACCGAGGACCGTGAGGGGTTCACTCGCGTCACCGCGGGCGGGCTGATCGAACCCGAGCGCGTCAAGCAGGCGATGATCGCCACCTACGGACTGGCCGTGCTCGTCGGCGTCTACTTGGTCGCGATCGGCGGCGTCCCGATCCTCGTCGTCGGCCTCTCCTCGATCGTCGCCGGAGTGCTGTACACCGGCGGCCCATACCCCTACGGCTACCGCGGGCTGGGCGATCTGTTCGTGTTCGTTTACTTCGGCGTCATCGCCGTCACGGGTACCTACTACGTGCAGGCTGTCGCCACTATGGCCGACGTGGGGCTGTTCCCAGTGGGGCTGCCTGTCGGGAGCGTCACCGTCGACGCCGTCGTCGCGAGCCTCGCGGCGGCCGCGCTCTCGACGTGCGTGCTCGTCGTCAACAACGTCCGCGACATCGAGACCGACCGCGCGACCGGCAAGCGGACGCTGGCGGTCATCCTGGGCTATCGCGGCGCGCGCGCCGAGTACGTCCTGCTGATGGGGATGGCCTACACTGTCCCGGTGGTCTTCGCGCTCGATCCCGCGTACGGCCTGCCCGCGCTGGCACCGTTGCTGTCGCTGCCGCTCGCGGCCCGCGTGACCAAGACGGTCCTGACAGAGACGAGCGGCGAGGCGCTCAACCCGGCGCTTGAACACACCGGGCAGACGATGATCGCACACGCACTGCTGTTCGCCGTGGGGCTGGCAGTATGAGGATCGACCCGTTCGCGCTCGAGCTGGCCGATCCGCTCGTGACAGCCGCGGGGACGATCGACGCCCGGGAGGGATTCACCGTCACTTACCGCCACCGCAGCGAGCGGGGCGTCGGCGAGGCGACGCCGCTACCCGGCTGGACGGAGTCGCTCGAGGCGTGTCGAGCGGCCCTCGGCCGCGCGGCCGCGGCCGCCGACGAAGACGCCAGTGACAGCGACGGCTCGGGCCACGGGCCAGCACTTCTCGAACTGGACGCCGCCGAGACGCCCGCCGCACGCCACGGCTTCGCGACGGCACTGCTCGACGCCGACGCTCGCGCCGATGGCGTCCCCCTCTACCGGTGGTTCGACGCCGACGTGGGGACGGTTTCGTCGGTGCCGGTCAACGCCACGATCGGCGACGCGCCGGTCGAAAAGACCGTCGAAGCCGCCGAGGCGGCGGTCACAGACGGTTTCGAGGCACTGAAATGCAAGGTCGGCGCGCGATCGGTCGCCGAGGACGCTCGGCGACTCCGGGCCGTCCGCGAGGCCGTCGACGAGGGCGTCGAACTGCGGGCGGACGCCAACGCCGCCTACGACCGCGAGACGGCTCGCGAGGCTCTCGAAGCGTTCGCGAGCGCGGGGATCTCTTATGTCGAACAGCCGCTTTCCGCCGACGACATCGCTGGCCACCGTGAGCTGCGTGGTCGCGGCGTCGACATCGCACTGGACGAGAGCCTGTCAGAGTACGCGCCCCAGAAGATCCTCGACGCCGACGCCGCAGACGTGCTGATCCTCAAGCCGATGGTTCTCGGCGGGCCGGACAGCGCCCACGCGCTGGCGATCCGAGCCCGCGAACGCGGGGTCGAACCGGTCGTGACCACTACTATCGACGGCCTCATCGCCCGGACCGCCGCCGTCCACGTCGCCGCTGCGATTCCCGACGTGCGGGCCTGCGGGCTGGCGACGGCCGACCGGCTGGCCGAGGACCTCGGACCCGACCCGTGTCCGGTCGCAGACGGGACGATCGCCGTCCCGCAGTCGCCGGGGCTCGGCAGGGAGGTGACGCTATGACCGACCGCTGGCCCCGTTACGATTTGCTGACTCATCGGGCGAAGACGACACCGGACCGGACCGTGCTGATCGATGCCGACACCGGCCGGGAGTGGATCGCTCGCGAACTCGATGCCGAAGTGGATGAACTCGCGGCCGCGCTCGAGTCGGTCGGCGTCTCGCTGGGGACCCGGGTCGGACTCGTGCTCCCGACTCGTCCCGCGTTCCTCCGGGTCGTCCACGCCGTCTCCCGGCTCGGCGGCGTGCTCGTCCCGCTGAACGTCGAGAAACCGACTGACGCGCTGGCCGCCCAGGCCGAGCGCGCGGACGTGGACGTGTTGGTCTGCGGGACCGAAACCGCCGGAACAGCCCGCGAACTCGACGTTGGGACGACGGTCTCGGTCGACCGACCTGACGACACAGCCGAGACCGGCGAGATCCGACCTCTTCCCGACGCTGATCCCGACGGTTTCGTCCCGATCGGCCGGGACCCCGACTCCCTCGCGGTGATTATGTTCACGTCGGGGACGACGGGCGAGCCGAAAGGCGTCAGGCTGACCCGCCGGAACCTGCTGGCCAGCGCCGAGGCCTCGGCCTACCGACTCGGCGTCGCGCCCGGCGACCGGTGGCTGTGCTGTCTTCCGATGTATCATATGGGCGGGCTTGCGCCGATCGTCCGGACCGCGCTGTACGGGACGACGCTGGTCGTCCAGCGGACGTTCGACACCGCCGAGACGGCCGCCGTCCTCGAGCGGTTCGACGTCTCGGGCGTCTCGCTCGTGCCGACGATGCTCCAGCGGTTGCTCGATTCGGGATGGGAGCCGCCGGCCGCCCTCGATGCGGTACTGCTCGGGGGCGCACCGGCCGACGAATCGCTGATCGAGCGCGCCATCGCCCGAGACGTTCCCGTCTCCCCGACCTACGGGACCACCGAGACGGCCTCCCAGGTCGCCACCGCGCGCCCCGAGCAGGCCGCCGAGTACCCGGGGTCGGTCGGCCAGCCGCTGGTCAACACGACCGTCCGGATCCACTCGGACGGCGAGCCGGCCGATCCGGGCGAAACCGGCGAACTCGTCGTCTCGGGGCCGACGGTGACGCCGGGCTATCTCGACGCGGATCGGACGGCCGAGGCGTTCGACGAGGCCGGACTGCACACCGGCGATCTCGGATACAGCGACGCCGACGGACGGCTCTGGATCGAGGGGCGGCGCGATGACCGGATCGTCACCGGCGGCGAGAACGTCGATCCGGAGGCGGTGGCGACGGCCATCCGCGAACACCCGCCCGTCGAGGACGCTGCGGTCGTCGGACTCGACGATCCGGAGTGGGGCGAGCGCGTCGCCGCGCTGGTCGTCGGCGCGGTCGATCCCGAGACGGTCAAGGCCCACTGTCGGGACCGACTGGCCGCCTTCGAGGTGCCGAAGACGATCGCCATCGCCGACGAACTGCCCCGGACCGCGTCCGGGACGGTCGACCGCGAGGCAGTCGAGGAGGTCCTCTCCGACGAACAGTGATTCGATGGGGCCTGCGACAGCCCACGCGAGTTCGCTTTCCGGCGGACGATGCCCGTTCTGCCGTGACCGGCGGGTACGGCAGGTGTGATCGCCGAGGCAAACGAGCGCTATCGACAGAATCAACTGTATCTGTTCGGGAGTGTGGCGTATCGAGGTCGACTCCGAGCACTGCCTGTGCCGGAGTGTCATACCGGCCGGGCGCAGCTGATACAGAACAAACGTACAACATCTATGTCCTCACTCGTCGGGATCGTCACTGTCGCGCTCGTTGCATCGCTCTTTATGTCATTCACCGTCGGGGCGAACAGCAACTCCGCTCCGATCGCGCCGGCAGTCGGGGCGAACGCGCTGTCCACCTTGCGAGGGGCGTTGCTGGTCGGGCTCGTCGCCGCCCTCGGGGCCGTCGCACAGGGCGGCAGCATCTCGGAAACTATCGGCCACGGGCTGGTGACTGGTGTGACAATCACCCCGCTGGCCGCCACTGCGACGCTTCTCACGGCAGCGACGCTCATCACGATCGGAAACTCCCGCGGGTACCCGATCCCCTCCGCGTTCACGGTGACCGGTGCGGCGATCGGGGCGGGCGTCGCGCTCGGCGGCGGCTTTGCGGTCGGGACGTACGCCAAGATTCTGGGGTTCTGGTTCGCGATCCCGGTCGTCGAGGGCGTCCTCGCGTACGGTCTCGCGTGGCTGTTGCTGGACGAGACGGTCCCGGACACGCTGAGTATCCCGCTGCTCGCCGGCGGCGTCGGCTACGCACTCGCCAACGTCCAGCTATCGTTCCTCCCGGCCCCACACAGCGAACAGGGCTCGATCGCGGGCGTCCTCACCCGCCAACTCGACCTCGCGGCGACAGGGGTCGGCGAGGCCAGCACTGCACTCGTCGGGGGCGCGATCGGCCTGCTCACGATTGTCGCGGTCTACTGGCAGCTTCGGCGTGACGTGACGACCGGGATCAACCGGATGCTGGTCGCGCTCGCCCTCGTCGTCGTGTTCACCAGCGGCGGGTCACAGGTCGGACTCGCCACCGGACCGCTGGAGTCCGTCTTCGAGTCGTCGCTCGGTCTCCCATCACTGTATCTGCTCGGACTCGGGGGACTCGGCATTCTCCTCGGTGGCTGGTTTCGGTCGCCGCGCCTCATTCAGGCCGTGGCCCGCGAGTACGCGTCGCTCGGGCCGAAGCGATCGATCGCCGCGTTCATTCCCGCGTTTCTCATTGCACAGGCCGCGATCGCCCTCGGCTATCCCATCTCGTTCAACAAGGTGATGATATCCAGCATCGTCGGGGCCGGGCTCGTCGGCGGCTCGTCGAGTTCAGACGGGGTGTCCGCCGCGAAGACGGGATACACGGTCGGGGCGTGGGTCGCCTCGATGGTCGGCGGCGGCGCGATCAGCTTCGCGCTCTATCACGCGCTGGCTGCACTCCCCGGGCTGGGGTAGTATCCGGTACTAGACGTTCTGGAGTACGACGAGGTCCTCGACCGCCGCTCGTTCCTTCATCTCTCCCCACGTCTCGAAGTCGGTCGTCCGAGCCACGAACGCGTCACGTTCGTCGGCCGAGAGCCGCTGGACGCTCCCGAGCGTCGCATCGTCACTCGGGCTGGCTTCACAGAACTTCTCCACCGAGTCGAACTTGGTGTATCGACGAACGAACGCCGGTGAGAGGACCCCTTCGTGAGCACTGGAAACCCACGCCTCCAGTGACAGTGCCCGTTCGATTGCTGTTGTGAGATCGGTGAGCAGCGAATCGTGGGTCTTGACCCCTGAGCCGAGGATCATATTTCGTACCCGTGTCTCAAGTGCCGTAAGTCCAGTGGCTGATGCTGCCGGCTGTAACAAACTGAACGCATTCGCCACTCTGGGGTGGCGAATATCTTCACGAACTCACAGCTGACAGTATGAACATCTATCCATCGCGTGAGTGGGTAGTTTCGTTCCGGAGGTCTCAAAGTGGGTACGCCCTGTCCCGGTGCGGTGGCTTTTTTGCCACCCTCACCTACCCTCGATATATGAGCGACGACCTGGCAGGTGTCGTTCGCGTCCACGTCGTCGGCGACGGAGCCGACGTGCCTGCGGACGCGGT
>JBEQBN010000002.1:0-29615 GCA_041639775.1 Halapricum sp. | reverse complement strand
ACTGGTGGGACGCTGAACAGCAACGGCTATCAAGCAGTTTGATAGGCGATTGCTGGGAGTCCACATCAAAGCCCCTCCCTCAAGGACCGAGGCGTTTACGCCGAGGGAGTAGGGAGGGGTAGTTTACGCCGCGCCGTCGCCGTAGGTCTCTTCGAGGTATTCGATGATGTCGCTGCTCTCGGGCATTCCCTCGATGCCGTTGTCGGGGTCGACCAGTACCGGGACGCCGGTCTGGCCGCTGATCTCCTCGACTTCGCTTCGCTTGCTGTGACTCGACGGGACCTCGTGGGACACGTAGTCGAGTCCGAGTTCGTCGAGTTTCGTCGTGACCTTCGCGCAGTAGGGACAGCCCGAAAGTTCGTATAGTTCGAGGTTACTCATCGGGGATGCGTATGGGTCGGAATAAAAAGAGTCCAGCGGTGGCGGGAGTATCAGACAGTTGCTTCGAGAATCCCGCTGGTGCGGACGTAGAAGTACAGCACGAACGCCGCGGCCATCAGCCACTGACCGACGTGGACATCTCGCCATTCACCGTTCGCGGCTTTGACGATCGGATAGGAAATGATCCCGGCGGCGATCCCGTAGGCGATCGAGTAGGTGAGCGGCATAATGATGATCGTCAGTCCGGCTGGGACCGCGTGTGTGAGATTGTTCCACTGAATGTCGACGACGTTGCGAAGCATCAGCAGTGCGACGACGACGAGCGCGATGTGAGACGCGTACAGCGGGATAATCGTCGCCAGCGGGACGACGACTAGCGCTAGCAGGAAGAGGATCCCGATCACGAGCGCGGTCATACCGGTTCGGCCACCCTCTTCGACGCCAGTCGCCGATTCGATGTAGGTCGTCACTGTGGAGGTGCCGAGCATACCACCGGCGGTCGTACCGACGGCATCGGCCATCAGCGGCTTGTCGATATCGGGCATATTGCCGTCCTCGTCGAGCATATCACCGGCTTGTCCGACGCCGACGAGTGTCCCGGCGGTGTCGAAGAAGTCGACGAAGAAGAAGGTGAAGACGATCAGCGCGAAAGTCAGCCCCTCGACGTTCTGGAGCCCTTCGATGAAGGCGCCGACGAGCGGCGTGATGTCGTACTGCGCTCCGGTGAAGGCCGATGGCTGGAACGAGCCATTTTTCACGAACTCACCGGCCACGACACCCGGACTCACGACACCCACAAACGTCAGCACGATACCAGCGAGCGTCGTCGTGATGATCCCGATAACGATCGATCCCGGAAAACCACGAACGTACAGTGCGAGCGTGAAGAATAGTCCAACGACAGAGAGGATGGCAAGCGGACTAGATGCGATATTACCGAGGGTGACGAGTGTCGCAGGGTCGTTGACGACGATACCCATCTCCTGTAGCCCGATGATCCCGAGGAATAGCCCGATCCCCGTCCCAACACCGAACTTCACCGGCTGTGGGAACAGTTTGATGATGTACTCCCGTGCGCCGATCGCCGTCAGAATGATGAAGATTACACCCTCGACGACGACAGCGGCAAGCGCCGTCTCCCAGGGGACGCCAAGTTGCCCAATAACGGTGAACGCGAAGAAGGCGTTCAGACCCAGGCCCGGCGCCTGGCCGAACGGTCGGTTCGCGTAGAACGCCATCACGAAAATAGCGACGGCGGCAGCCAGTATCGTGACGACTGTCAGCATCTGCTGGACTTCACCGGGCGTGTACCCCTCGATCGCGATCCCCGGTTTCCCGTTCTCACCTGGGAACATCGTCATAATGGCCGGATTCACGACCACGATATAGCTCATCGCCAAGAAGGTCGTAATCCCGGCGACGATCTCCGTTCTGAGGTCGGTCCCGTGCTCCTCGAACCCGAAGTAATCCGCGAGTGTCTCCCGTACCATATTACACAAACGAGCATATGATCCGGCCTCGGTTTATGTCTTTATAGATATATTGCCGATTCTATCCACGAACTTGGATATATTCTCCCCAAGAAGCGCTGGCACCGACCTCGGGAACGACTCGATTACGTACTCGTCAGCGCCACGACTGGGGCATCGGTGGCCTCGCGGACGGTCTCGATGCCCTCGCTGTCGGCGGCGACCAGCACGGCAGCGCCGACCACCTCGGCGTCGACCTGATCGGCGATGTCCAGCAGGAGCCGCTGGGTCTCCCCCGAGCGGACGATGTCGTCGACGACGAGCACGCGCTCGCCGGACTCGATCGCGTTTGCGGGCAGTGAGTAGGTCAACTCGATGCCGGGCGTGACGCGCTGGCGGGTCTCGACGAACTCCTCGACGGCGGTCTCGCGGGATTTCTTGGCGTAGGCGGTGCGGGCGCCGTAGTACCGCGCGACTGCCGAGGCGAAGGTGATCCCGTCGGTCGCGGCGGTCAACACCACGTCCGGGCGGTCGAAGCCGACGTCCTCCGCAACGACGACCGCCGCGGCGTCCAGCAGCGTCTGATCGAAGACGAGGTCCGTGTTGTCGACGTACCCCTCCTCGTCGGTCCGGAGCCGCGCGTCCAGTTCCTCGGCGACCAGTTCCCGCCCGAACCCGGCGACGACTTCGCGGGCGCGATCGAGTCCAGGGAGGACGTGGCCGTTGACGTAGCGGTTCAGATCGCCGGCTGGCAGGCCGGTCTCGGCCGCCAGTTCGTCGTAGGTCAGCGACTCCTTGCGCGCCCGAAGGATCTCGACGGCGCGCAATTGGAGGGTGGCCTTCTCGACGCGATTCATACTCCCGCGTTGCTACGTCCCGAATATGAATATATCGGTTGTAAGAATAGTGGAAATAGACACGAGTGTGGAACAGACGGCTGTGGAGACCACTGGACGGGGCCCCGAGCAAGTGCTAGTTTCTGTCCGCAAGCAACTGTGAGGCGGTCACGAGCGACTCCAGTTGTAGGTCGTGCTCGGCGAGGTTCTCGGTCGCGCCCTCTTGGCGATCGACGACGACGAACACGCGCTCGACGACGGCCCCGGCCTCGCGCAGGGCCGCTGCGGCGTCGATCGCGCTCTGGCCGGTGGTGGCGATGTCCTCGAGGATGATGACTTCCTCGCCGTCCTCCAGGTCGCCTTCGATCAGGTTGGCGGTGCCGTACTCCTTCTGTTGTTTGCGCGCGATGACGTAGGGCCGGCCGGTCTCGACGCTGGTGACGGCGACGATCGGCACCGCACCGAGTGCGACGCCGGCCAGTTTCGGCCCCGCCGAGCCGAGCCGGTCGGCGAACGACTGTGCGATCAGATCCAGACAGTGGGGGTCAGTCTCGAAGAGGTACTTGTCGACGTAGTAGTCGCTCGTCCCGCCGTGGGCGAGCTCGAACTCGCCGAACTTGACGGCCTCGGCCGCGCGCAGCGCGTCGATGAGTCGCTGGGTGTCCATACTATCGGGTGGTCCGCCGCTCCGGTAATACCCATCGGATTCCCCCGAACTTTTGTCCGCGAGCGCCCCACCTCCGGTCGATGACTGACCTCGATGCGGCCGCGGCAGCGATCGAGTCCGGCGAGCTAGTCGTCTACCCGACCGAGACGGTGTACGGACTCGGTGCCGACGCGCTCGACCCGGCGGCCGTCGAGGCCGTCTTCGAGGCCAAGGGCCGCGACCGAGACAAACCGATCTCGCTTGCCGTCCCCGACGCCACGACCGCGCTCGAATACACCGCGCCGACCACGGCCGAGCGGGTGTTTATGCACGAATTCCTTCCCGGTCCGGTGACAATGCTGGTCGACCGCCGCGAGATGGTCCCGGACGTGCTCACGGCGGGTCGCGAGCAGGTCGGCCTCCGGATCCCCGACCACCAGCTCGCCCTCGAACTGCTAGGGCGCGTCGAGCCGATCACCGCAACCAGCGCGAACGTCAGCGGCCAGCCGAGTGCCCGTCGGGTGGCCGATCTCGATTCGATCACGGAGTCGGCGTCGGTCGTCCTTGAGGGGGGCGAGACCGGCGCCACCGGGAGCACGGTTGTCGACGTCGAGGCCGGCGAGATCCACCGTCGCGGTGCCAACGCGGACGCCGTCGAGGCCTGGCTCGAGCGGTGAATCCTCACCTCTCATCCCAACAGCGAGCGCAGCGACCGCGTCTGGACGCCACAACTCTCGCGATACTCACAGGCCTGGCACTTCTGGCGGTTTTCGGTCCGGCTCGGCGGTCCGTCGATCGAATCGGCGGTCCGAAGCGCGGCCCGGTACCGTGACCGGCGCCGCGCCGACAGCTCGATCTCCCGTATCACGCCGTAGGCCGGATACTCGGCGAACGCCCGCTTGACCGACTGTTCGCGCTCCCAGGACAGCGCCAGCGCCGCCGCGACGAGATGGACTGACTGCGGTTCCCAGACGCCCTGCTCGGGTGGCCGGCCGGTGAACACCAGCGACGGCGCGAGCGGCCGTTCGAGCACCTTATGAGCGATCCCTCGGGCGTCCTTTCCCTCGAGCATCACGTCCCGGGCCGGCGGATCGACGAGTTGCTCCCAGGCGTCTAGCCCGGCCTTGTGACAGCCGACCCGCGACCGGAATGTCGTAGGCGTCACCTCGATCGGCGCCGCGAGCAGTGCTGTCTCGTCCGCCAGCAACTCGTCGTACTCGAAGGCCACCTGTCGCCGATCCGCCACGTCGTCAGGGATCGATTCCCCGAGGTCGGGATCGCGCTGTCGGTAGTACAGCTTGCGGGGACAGTACGCGGCGGTCGCAACGTCGCGAAACGCGTGCATACCACGCGTGGGCCGGAATCGCGTATAAACCTCTAGAAGGACACGTCGACTTCCATATCTTCGGTCGCCTCTTCGAGCCCGTCTTCCTGGACGCTCGCCGTGTGCTGGATCGAGAGGTCAGCGTCGGTGAGTATGTCTTCGAAGGCCGTCCGGTAGCGCTGGCTCGTCCGGCGGGCGCGGTTCTGGGCGGCCGCTACGCGCCGATAGCGGTCGATCGCCTCCTCGTCGGCGTCCAGCTCCGCAGCGATGGTTTCCTCGTCGGCGTCTTCGACCAACAGATCCCGGAGCGTCGCCAGTTCGAACGGCGCGTCTGTGTCGCTCTCGTCGATCAGATGGAGATCCATCCGCGCTCGAAAGACTGTCTCCGGGTCGAGGTCGAGTTCCGCCGCGAGCGTCTCGTCGTCGCCGCCCTCGTAGAACCCCCGAACGATCCGAACGAGTGTCGCCGTTTCACAGTCGGTCTCGAAGTCATACCGCTGTCGCAGCTCCCCGATCACCTCGGCTAGCCGATCATCGACGGCCCCTGCGTCGGCGTCGGTCAGTGACCCCCGCCCCTCGTTCTGTCGTTCGGTGACCGTCTCCTCTTCGGCAACCTCGACGAAGATATCCCGGAGCTGTTCGGTCTTCTCGTCCATCGGACCGATACACGACGATCCGGGCGTAAAAACCCATCCCCTGTTTTCATCGGACGGGATCGAGAACGATACAGGTGACAGTTGACTGTTCCACAGACCACCCACGCGAACGGCCCGCACAGCACTGGCTCGTCGTTATGTCGTTCGGAAGGCCCGATCGCCGGCGTCGCCCAGTCCGGGAATGATGTAGCCGTCGTCGTCGAGGTGATCGTCGACAGCGACCGAGAGCACGTCGATATCGGGGAACTGCTCGTTCAGCCGGACCAGGCCTTCGGGGGCGCTGACGGCCGCGAGCACGAGCAGTCGCTCGGGGTCGCCCATCTCCTGGACGTGTTCGAGCACGGTCGCCATCGTCGAGCCGGTCGCGAGCATCGGGTCGGCGACGATGACCGTGTCTTCCGGGTGAATCTCCGGCAGCTTCACGTAGTCGACCTCGATGTCGAACTCGCCGGCGTCGTCCATCCCGCCGGACTCGTCGCGGCTGGCGGAGATGACGCCCTGGCGCGCGCGGGGGAACGCCTTGAGCAGTCCCTCGACGAACGGCGTCGCCGCCCGGAGGACGTTGATGATCACGACGTCGTCCATCCCGACGACGCGCTCGCCAGTGGTCTCAGTCAGTGGCGTCTGAACGCTCTCGTAAGCGGTCTCCATAACGCCGTCGATAATCTCGTAGCCACAGATCCGACCGAGCTTTACCAGCCCTTTCCGGAATGCGACCTGTTCGGTCTCGACGCTTCGCAACTGTGTGAGCGTGTGCTTTGCGAGCGCGTGCGTGACCACTTTCGCCTCGCCTCGGTCTTCGATCGTCATATGCGAGCCAGGGTCAGCGACGGGCAAATAACTGACGAGAGCGATCCGTCTATCCGTCGTACTCGACGCCCAGCTCTTCGAGCAGGGTTCGGGCGGCCGCTGCCGACGAGGGCGGTCCGCGGCCGGTCACCAGGTCGCCGTCGACGGTGACGCTCGTGTCCTGCTCAAGCTTGGCGTCCCAGTCGGCTCCGGCGGCTCTGACCTCGTCTTCGACCCAGTAGGGGAGCTTTCGGCCATCAGGCATCCGGTCGTGCTCGTCGACGATCCCCTCTTCCCAGGCGTTGGGGAAGCCCGTTACCGAGCGGCCCTCGGCCAGGATCTCGCCCGACGAATCCCGTGTGAACGCCAGGATCCCGACCGCGTGACAGACGACCATCGCCTTGCCGTCCTCGCCCTCGACGGCAGTCCGGAGGGCTTCCCGGGCGTGTGTATCTTGGTTGACATCCCATTCGGTGCCGTGGCCGCCGGGGAACACGACTGTGTCGAACTTCTCGGGGTCGACCGCCGCGAGCGGTTCGGGATCGTTCAGTCGCTCGTCGTTCTCGTGGACCTCGCGGACGCGCTCGGCAAGTTCCTCATCGACTTCGTCGGTGTCGATCGATCGCTCGTCGAGTACCGCTGGCCCGCCGGACGGCGTTGCGACGGTCACGTCTAGCCCGGCGTCGTCGAGTGTCGTGAGCGGCTCGATACATTCCTCGCCCCAGTAGCCGTGTTCGCTAACGATGAACAGTGCGGACGACATTGCAAGCCACTCCGAGCGTCACTCGGTTGTACTCTCGGGTTCCGGAAAACATCCGCTTTATTCGATCACGACCGGCTGCTCCCGGAAACGTTAACCTCGCTGAAGCCGAAACCGTCTCGCATAATGGACCGGACGGATCGGTCGAGCGCACCCGGTGTATCCCTGTACAACTATGTCTGAAATCGAAGAGAGCGTCTCCGGGTTCAAGATCCGGGGCGGCTGGGCGGCCGTTGTCGAACACGGCGAGCGCCTCACGCGGGCGCTGAAAGACATCGCCGAACGGGAAGACGTCGAGGTCGACGCCGACGCCCTCGAGGAGTTCGACGAGTGGCGGCCCAAGAGCCACGAACGGCTCGACGAGGACGTCAGCGAGAAGACCGCCGAGCAGGCCAGCGTCGGCGAGGGCAAAGGTGAGAAGAAGGGCAAAGACCCTGACGAGGACCTCCAGACGGCCGGCGAGAAGCTTAGCGAGTCCTACGAGAACCTCGACGACCCCGACGAGGCCGTCGACAAGTGGGGCGAATCGATCGACTATGTCGCTCGTGCGGCCGACTCCGCCGGCCGGAAGGCTCTCCGGAAAGTCGAGGACACGGTCTATCAGAACGTGATGACTCAACTCGCACCCTACTACTTCGACAACGAGTTGATCAGCGCCAACCTCAGGCGCGTCAGCGACGAGGACCCCGAGTACGTCTTCGAAGTCAACGTCAACGACGACGACCTGAAGATTCGGGTGTCCAACCGGCTGGCCGACTACGAACAGGAAGTCGACCGCTGGCACATCGACGCCGAAAAGGAGACCGCGGCGCCCGAGGCCGCCGAGGGCATCGAGATTCCCGAACGGAACTACGACGACGCCGATCCGCGAAACACCTGATCTGCTGGCCGTCCGCTCGTCGAGAGCGGTAGGCTATTGGCCGGTGACTCCAAACGCCTGTACAATGGTAGAAGCGACGCTGCTGGCAACGCTGGCTGTCGCGACGCTCGCGAGTCTGTTTATGGCGTGGGCGATCGGCGCCGGCTCCTCCGGATCGACACCGTTTGCCCCCGCGGTCGGGGCCAACGCGATCTCGGTGCTCCGGGCCGGGTTTCTGGTCGGTATTCTCGGATTCGCTGGAGCGACGCTCCAGGGTGCAAACGTCTCGGAAGCCGTCGGGAAGGAACTGATCGGCGGCGTCACGCTCTCGCCCGCCGGGGCGACGCTGGCGCTGCTTTTGGCCGCCGGGCTGGTGGCGTTCGGCGTGTTCACAGGCTATCCGATCGCGACGGCCTTTACCGTCACCGGCGCAGTTGTCGGCATCGGACTGGCCGCCGGTGGCGTCCCGGCGTGGGCGAAATACCAGGAGATCGTCGCGCTGTGGGTCGCCACACCCTTCGTCGGTGGCGGGATCGCCTACGGCGTCGCGAAGACGCTCCGGGATCAGCGCGTCCCGGAACGGCTCGCGGTCCCCGCACTCGCGGGGCTCGTCGCAATCGTCCTCGCGAACGTCAACTTCGTCTTGCTCGGTGGTCCGGGCGAACAGTCCTCGATCGCCGTCGAGGCTGCCGCCGCGCTCGGAGCGAGTTCGCTCGCGGGCCGGGCGGGCGTTTCGGTCGCGTTCGCACTGGCAGTCGCCGCTTTCCTGTATCGGGACCTGCGCGTCGACGCCGCGGCCGGCCAGCGCCACTTCCTGCTTGCCCTTGGCGGACTGGTCGCCTTCTCGGCGGGTGGCAGCCAGGTCGGACTGGCAATCGGACCGCTCCTGCCGTTGCTCGGCCCGGAAACCGGTGTCGAGGTCCCGATCGCGACTGTACTCGTTTTCGGCGGACTCGGGCTGCTCGCCGGGTCCTGGACGGGCGCCCCTCGGATGATCAAGGCGATCGCCCAAGACTACTCCTCGCTTGGACCGCGTCGCTCGATCGCCGCGTTGATCCCCAGTTTCGCGATCGCACAGATCGCCGTCTTCTTTGGCATTCCGGTCTCGTTCAACGAGATCATCGTCAGCGCGATTATCGGCAGCGGCTACGCGGCCGGTGGCGGCGCAGTCAGCGGCGAAAAGATGGCCAAGACGGTGCTGGCGTGGATCGGATCGCTCGCACTGGCGCTTGGACTCGGCTACGGTCTGTTCACCGTCTGGACCGTCGTGGTGTGATCACTCGGGCAATCCGTCGCCATCGCCTTCGGTGGATTCGATCTCCTCGCTGTCGCCTTCGACCCGGGTGATCCGGGCTTTCATAATTCGGGTGTTTTCGACCTGTTCGACGCGGATCTCGACCCCGTCGTAGTCGATAATCTCCCCTTCCTCGACCAGTCGACCGACTCGGTTGAAGATGAATCCGGCCAGCGTCTCGAACTCCTCGCCCTCGGGGATATCCAGATCCAGGGCCTCGTTGACTTCTTCGATGTTAACTTCGCCTTTCACGGTCGCGGTGTCGTCGTCGATGAACTCGATCGGCTCTTCCTCGCTACCCTCCAAGATTTCGCCGACGATCTCTTCGGTGAGGTCCTCCATCGTCACGATCCCTTCAGTCGTCCCGAACTCGTCGATAACGACGACCATATGCATACGGTTTTTCCGCATCTCCTTGAGGAGGTCGTCGACGTTCTTGCTCTCGGGGACGTGCAGCGTCGGCTCGATAAGATCGGCCAGTTCCAGTTCCTCGTTTTCACCGTAGTTGAGATCGCGCACGAGATCGCGGATGTGCACGACGCCGATGACGTTGTCGAGACTCCCCTCGTAGACCGGCAGTCGAGCGTGACCGCTCTGGATGCAGGTCTCGATGGCCTCCGCGATATCCACGTCCTTCGAGACGGCTGTGACGTCTAGCCGCGGCGTCATAACCTCCTTGGCGATCGTATTGTTGAACCGCAACGTCCGGTGGAGCATCTCCCGCTCTTCTTCATCAAGGACGCCCTCACGCTCGCCGGTCTTGATCATATTACGGATCTCGTCACGGGTGACGTAGGTGCTCTCGATTGCTGACCGCCCACCAGTGATCTTGTTGACGACTCGAGTCAGTTGATCGAATATCGCGATCAGCGGCAACAGCACTTTCCCGACAATTTTCAATGGTGGGGCGACCCGCCGGGCGTGTAACTCGGTGTTCTCGACGGCGTAGGACTTGGGCGCGCTCTCACCGAACAGCAACACGAGCGACGTGATACCGAGCGACGAGACGATAACAGCCGTGCCCGCGTCGAAATAAAAGCCCACGATTGTCGTCGAGATGGAGGACATCGTGATGTTGACCATATTGTTCCCAACCAGGATCGTCACGAGCAGACGGTGCGGGTCGTCTTTGAGGGACTTGACTGCCTTTGCGCCGCGCAGGCCCTGTTCGACCATCGCGTCGACCTGGTGGGCCGGCAGCGAGAACATCGCGATCTCCGAGGAGGAGAAGAACCCCGACCCTATGATGAGAAACAGAATCAGCAGGATGCCGATACCCGTGACTGCCGCTTGCGACAGTTCAGTGCCGACGATCGGTACAGTGTATAGCTCGATACCGGCATTTGACGCCGCTGCGAGTGCGGATATCCCCATCAACACTCACTGTTTCCGTGGGGACGAATTAACTCTTTTGCGAATCCGTCGAGCCGAGCGCAGAGTTATATCTTCGGCACACGTACGTTATAGGATGGCAGACGACAAGCGCGGACGAGAAGACCAGGCCCGAAACGAAAAGCGCCGCCAGCGAGCGCGTGAGATCGCTGCGGAGCTCGAACGCGGAGACGAACCGGAGCCCCCCATCGAACCGGCGGAGCTAGCCGATGTTGAGTCGGCCCTCGAACAGCTCTCGTTTCCGGCGACGGGAGCGGAGATCGTCGAAACAGTCGGCGACCGGGGGATCGAATCGATCGACGGACCGTACACCGTCGAACAACTCGTTCCGGACACGGACCAAGAGTCGTTCGACACACCACAATCAGTCCGGGCCCGCGTCCAGCGACCGACTGTCGCCGCGGCGATGAAACAGGTCGTCGAGGCCGCCGAGACGCTGCGAAACGTCGACTTGAGCGGCTCACAGCGCGAGGCCTACGAGAAGACGTTCCGGGCTCTCCGAGCGATCGATGCCGACGACGAGGACGAAGGGATCCAGGTTATCGCCGACTGGATCGTCGAGCAGATCGACGAGAAGGGGAGGCTCCCGGGATCACGGGCGGTCCGCCGACGGGCCGCCGAATATTGTCGGTCGAACGGCTACGAGATCCGCAACGACGAGTGGTTGGGGGTCTAGCGGTTCCCGGCGCCCCGTTTCGATAGTCGTTGGGAGTCCGGAATCACTATGCTCCCGGACGTGTGAGACCCATCCAGATGAAAGTCTTCGGGTCAAGTGGCGTTCGCGGGGTCGTCAACGAGACGCTGACGCCGGAATACGCGCTCCAGGTCGCGATGGCGGCGGGCACGGTCTGGCGCAACGAACTGGGCGTCTCGCGGGTCGCACTCGCCCACGACACGCGTACCAGCGGCGGGATGATCGCCGACGCCGCACGTAGCGGGCTTGCGAGTGTCGGCCTCGATGTCGACTATCTCGGGACGATCCCGACGCCCGGGGCACAGACCTACGCCGATCAGGAATCGATCCCGGCGCTGATGGTGACGGCCTCGCACAACCCGCCACAGCACAACGGGATCAAACTCATCGGCTGTGATGGCGTCGAACTGGCAGTCGACCAACTCGAGCGGGTCGAACAGCGTCTGCTCGGCGAGCGCTTTGCACGCAGCGAGTGGGGCGAGATCGGCCAGGCCCGGACTATAGACGGCGCCCGCCGAGACTACATCGAGCAACTGCTGGACGCAGTCGACCGCGAGCGTATCGCTGATGCGGGTCTCACGGTCGCACTTGACCCTGGGCACGGCGCCGGCGCAGTGACCAGTCCACAGTTTTTCCGTGAACTAGGCTGTCACGTGCTGACGATCAACGCTCAGCCTGACGGCCACTTCCCAGGGCGGAAACCCGAACCGGTCGCGGACAACCTCGGGGATCTCCAGCGGCTGGTCGAAACCAGCGACGCCGATCTGGGGGTCGCACACGACGGTGACGCCGACCGGGCGATCTTCGTCGACGAGACTGGCTCGTTCATCGAGGGCGACGCCGCACTCGCCGCGCTGGCCCGGGAGGAACTCCGGGCAGGCGACGGCGTCGTCTCGGCGGTGAGCACTTCCCAGCGACTGGTCGATGTCGCTGACGACGCTGGTGCGACGTTGCACCTCACCCAAATCGGATCGAGTCATATCATCACAAAGGTCCAAGCACTCCAGAAGGAGGGTACGAGGGTCCCGATCGCCGGCGAGGGCAACGGCGGCATCATCTTCCCCGGCTACCGGACGATCCGGGACGGAGCTTATACGGCCGCCCGGTTTTGCGAGTTGCTCGCGGACCGGCAGGCCAGCGAGATCGCCGCTGAATACGACGAGTACTACAACGTTCGGAAGAACGTCCACTACGAGGACGAAGGCGAGCGCTCGGCGATGACTGACGCGATCGAGCGAGTCGCCCACGAGACCGACGTCAACGTCACGACGATCGACGGGCACCGGCTCGAATTCGACGACGGCTGGGTGCTGGCCCGCCCCAGCGGGACCGAACCGCTGATCCGGATTTACGCCGAAGCCCGCGATTCCGACCGCGCCGAAGAACTCGCGGCGCTTATGCACGACGCCGTCACGGCCGCCGCGGCAGACGCCTGACAGTTGCCAACTGGCTACCCGTTCAGAACGTCGGCGAGTCGCTCGCGTTGCTCGCGCAACTGCTGTAGTTCCGTCTGTATCTCGCCGCTTTTGAGACGTTTGCGCTCCCCCTCCTCGAGTTGCGTCTGTGCGACGGCACTCTCACGCAGTCGCTCGTAGTCTTCGCGTCGGCCGAGTGCGCGTACGTCCCGAAGTTGCGTTTCGACTGATTCCGGCGGATCAAATCGGGCGACAACCGAAATGAGCTCGCGACATCGAAACCGGAGCGTCTCGGCCGCCGGCGGTGGCCATCCGATCGTCAGCGGTTCCGCGTCCAATCGCTGTAGATACGTCCGGTGGGTTGCGACGCTGCGCTTGAGCGCGCGGGCCTCGGCGACGTAGTGATTCAGCTTCGAGATTGAGTACTCGGCGTACTCCAGCAGTTGTGGTATCGATTCGGTGCCGGCCTCGGCCGTCCGCACGTACTCCAGTAGCTCCTCCGGTGGCTGGCGGTATTCCACGAGCGGGAACGCGGCTGTCGACGCGACGAATCTGAGTACTTCGCGTGCGCTTGCGTCCCGCGTGAACGACCTGAAGGCAGTCCCGACCGCGTCGTTGTACGCTTCGATCGGCTCGCGGAGTCGCTCGACGGGCGCGTCAAGGTCAGCGTCGCCGAGTTCGACCAACCGCTCGTGCTCCGTGATTCGCTCGTCGATCGACTGTCGTTCCCGTTCGAGGGCGTTTCTCGTCTCTTCGAGGCGCTCCCGCGTCCGCTCGCGTTCGTCGAGACGCTCGACCAGTTCGGCGACCGGCTCCAGGGCCTCGCGTGCGTCCTGAAAGTCGGCGTGTTTGAGATACCGCTCGTGCATCATATCGTCGACAGCCTCGAAGTCCTCGCGATGGGGCAGGTCTTCGGGCAGGTGCTCGAAGAAGTGCGCCAGCTCGTCTTGGTACTCGATGAACGCCTCCATATCGACCTCGCCCTCGCCGTCGCTGACGATACGGGACTCATACCGGTCGAACAGTCCCGTCACGTCTTCATAATACTCCGCGAGCCGCTGCAGTCGGTCTTCGCCGGCCTCTTCGACACGATCGCAGGCCTCCTCGTAGGCGCGTCGACGGCGCTGAAGCCGGTCAATCAACTCCTCGACATCCGCTTCACTCATCGTAGACGTCCTCTGGATCGAACGCCTTCTCGCTGACGACGTCGCCGTCGATCGTCCGATAGAAACAACTCCGATATCCCGTGTGACAGGCCCCGCCCTCTTGGTCGATCAGGTACAGCAGGGCATCGCCGTCACAGTCGACGCGGATCTCCTCGACGTGCTGGGTGTGTCCGCTGGTCGCACCCTTTTCCCAGAGTTCCTCGCGGCTCCGAGAGTAGTAATGGGCGCGGCCGGTCTCGCGCGTTTGTTCGAGCGCTTCAGGTGTGACGTATGCGAGCATCAGCACTTCGCCGCTGTCGGCGTCCTGGGCGATTGCCGGGAGATACTCGTTGTCCTCGAAATCTAGCTTCGGGGGCGCGTCGCTCATATCACTGTGGTCGGTACAGTCTCGCATAGGCCTTTTGCGTCGACACGCAACAAGTAGGCCGTCTGGAACCGAAGCCACGTATTTGCGATTGCGATCCAGATCAGCAGCCAGCCAACCTCGAGTGAGAGTAACCTGATCAATCACTAATATTTCCACTACGTGGGAAACGGGCCCACCAATATGAGTGTTAAACCCGGTAATATGAATATGGCGATCAATCGCGTCGGACGCGAAAGCGAGCCGATCGAGCGACCGGTCGAGGACCGGGAAATGCGGGTTCTCTTGGAGATCGAACGTGGTGGTCCCTGCCGACTCGACCGTCTGGAGGGGGACGTGATCGGGATCGACGTCCGCCTCAGCGACGAGGCCTGCAACGTCGATGCAGTGGTGCGCAATCCGGAAGCCGATGACGTATCGACACAGTACTTCGAGAACCGGCTCTGTGAGCACTGTCCTGGAAAAGTGTTCGAAGAGCACGGCTGTCTCCCGCGGTACAGAGAGATCAACGAGGGGTCGTTCGTCGTTGAGACCTACGTCGCCGATACCGAGGCTGTCGCTGACCTTGTGGCCGACATTCGGTCGATCTGTGCGAACGTCTCGCTTAGGAGTATCGTCTCGACTGATCGATCGGAATTCAAGGAGGACTGCTCGGTTGACCTCTCAGCGCTCACGACAAAGCAGCGGAAAGCCGTCTATCACGCAAAGGAGATGGGCTATTACGACCCCGATTCGGACGTCGCATTGGGTGAACTCGCCGAGCGGATCGGCATTTCTACTTCTGCGCTGTCTCAGCGACTTCGCCGGGCCGAGGGTAACGTTCTTCGCCAACTCTCCGTGGAGTGTTCCTGCTGGGACGACGTCGACTGTGCTTGTCCAGACGGGGAGTGAGTCTCCACTTGTGGTCGGTGTCGTATTCTGCACGTCCGAGGTATATAAAGCCCAAATTGATCCAGCAGTAGGTCAATCCCCGACAGTACCGTTTGTGTACGTATGGAACGCGAACTCGACCGTCGAACGTTCCTCGCACTGTCCAGTGTTGCAGGCGCAACCGCAATCGCTGGCTGTTCGGGTGGCGACAATGGAGACACGACGACAGACACCGGAGGCACGGCGACTGACACGGAAAGCCCAACCGAGACGACAACGACGACTGAGCCGTCGGACGATCAGTCCTCGGGTACGGACATTGACCCGACGGATACCGAGAGCGCACTGATCGAACCCGCGACGCTGCAAGAGTGGTTGGACGCGGGCATCGTCAACACCGACGACGTGTACGGGGACCGTGTCGTAATTCTCCGAGTGGATACAGGTAATTACGGTGTCAACGGTCATATTCCGAATGCGGTCAAGATGGCGACTGACGACGCCGAAGGGCCGAGCGTCCTGACCGAGACTCGCCTTGACGGACTCGGCGAGACTCAGAAGCTCGTTGCGTCTGGCTCGGTCATTGATCAAATCCTCCAGAACGCCGGTGTCGGTCCGAACACGACCATCGTCCTCTCTGGTGAGGTCCCGATGTATAACGCCCGGACGTACTGGACGCTCCGGTACTGGGGCTTCCCGCGCGAGCGCATCAAGGTCCTCAACGGCGGCCCCACCGCCTATGCGGATGAGGTTGGGAGTCTGACGGGTGAAACGCCCGAGACGCCGGAGACTGGATACACCGTTGAAGGCTTCGAGCAGACGAACTACGCCCTTCGAGAAGGCCTCAACGAGATGCTCCAGCTGGTTGATGACAAAAACGCTGGCGAGAGTGACGCGTCGATCCTTGATCTCCGTGGCCCGGACCAGGACGCGAAGATCGCCGGCAGTACCCTCGACGCACCGGACAGCTACACGCAGGGCGGGTTCACCGAGTCCGTCAAGTGGAAACCCGCCGACGAGATCGAAGACCACGTCTTCGGCTACGAGGACATCGAAGACGGCGACCCGATCGTCACGCTGTGTCACAGCGGATTCAAAGGCACGCTGGCCTTCTTCGCCCTCGACGGGATCCTCGGGTACGACAACGTCTCGCTGTACGACGGCTCCTGGAAGTTCCAGTGGAAGCAGTACAACGGCAATCAGGATCCGACCCCCAACGACCTGTGGCGGACCGATATGCACGAACGGACCGATGGCGAGATCACGGCGACCGACCTGGTCACGATCGATTCCGACCTCAACAGCGAACTGGACGAACTCGCGACGCTTGATGCCAACCAGGTCAAGCGCGACGACCTCAACTACTTAGGTGCCGGCGGCGGCGACTTCGGCTGTGGGTCGTAAGCGGTTGTGGACCCGGCGATCAATCGGCTCGACGCTGTCGTAGGAGTTCTCGACGTTTTCGTTTCGGCACACTGGCCGTTCTTTGGAGTGAGACTTGTCTGACAGTCGCCCCTTGTGGAGTATATAAAGGCTTAATTGATACCGAGTGTGGGCTTTGCTCGTTTAGCCATTCTGTATGGGTATGGGAGAGTCATGATCGTGACGACACAGCCAACAGCGGGCAACCGACACGAGTGGAGCAGTGATCAGATTCGACGGTCCGACGCCGATTTCTCACGAGGTGACACGAATGAGTGACCACGACAGCGCGCTCACTCGACGAAACCTGCTTAAAAGCGCCGGTGTCGCCGCCGGGGCGGCGGCTCTCGGTGGCTGTCTCTCCGGCGACCAGAGCAGTTCACAGCAGGGGGAGCTTTCGACGGCCTTTGGCAACTGCTGGATGTGTTCGCACAACTGCGGACAGAAAGCCTACGTTCGGGACGGCTCCGTAGTAAATCTCACCGGCGTGGACGGCCATCCACGCGGGAGTGCCGGCGAAGGTACCGAAGGGACGCTCTGCCCGAAGGGACTGGCCCAACTCGACAAGACCCACGACCCCAAGCGGATCAAGGAACCGCACATCCGTGAGAACGGCACATTGAAGAAAGTCAGTTGGGAGAAAGCGTTCCAGTACACCGCCGAACGGCTGGTCAGCTTCGACGAGAACAACGGCGCCGAGACGTTCCTTGATGCAACTAGCTGGGCGGAGACGGACATCTTCCGAACGGTCTGGCGTGACCTGTATGGTTCGCCCGAGCGGATCAGCCGTGGGATCCACGTCTGTGCCGGCCCGACCTTCGTCACCGGCGGAATGATGGGTGTGGGCTCGAACAACCGGGTTCCGGACTACCAGAACTCCGAATATATCATTTCTTGGGGCCGGAACATTCTGAATTCCTTTGCCGGGCAGTTCGAGGCCAAAGGCGTCCTTGAGGCAATCGAGAACAACGGTGCGACGCTGGTCACCATCGATCCCCAGCACACGATCACCGCCCAAAAGTCCGACGAGTGGATGCCGATCAAGCCCCGGACCGATGGGGCGCTGGCGCTTTCGATGGCCAACGTCATCATCGAGGAAGAACTGTACGACGCGGAGTTCGTCGAGAACCACACCTACGGCTTTGAGGCCTACCGAGAGGCCGCGATGGATATGCCTCCGGAGAGAGCGGCCGAGATCACCGGCCTCGACGCCGAACAGATTCGACGGGTTGCGCGCGGATTCGCCGAGGCTGCCCCGCAGGCGGGCATCTCCGTCTGGACTGGGACGGCACAGGCCGGCAACGGCTGGAAGGCGACCCAGAACATCACCGCGCTGAACGGACTGGTCGGGAACATCGACAAGCCGGGCGGCCTGCGACTGTGGAAGTACCCCTCGACGGCGTCGTTCGGTGAGGTTTGTGAGATGGACTACACGAACCGTGCCGAGTTCAAGGACCCGGCGCTGAAGAAATACGACGAGTATTCGGACTACCCCGCCCGCCACATCGAGGGCATCGCACACAACCTGGTGCCCGAGATGGTCGAGAACGACCACATCAACGGGATCGTCTGCCATCACGACGACCCGCTGAAAGACGGCAATGCCGAGGCCTGGATCGAGGCGATCGAGTCGATGGATCTCGTCATCTCGATCGACGCTTACTGGAACGGCGTCTCACGTCGGGCGGACATCGTCCTGCCGGAAGCGACCCAACTCGAGAAAGACACGCTCGGCACCGGCAACTGGAACGCCTACCCCAATCACAAGTGGGTCACCGGCTCGAAAGCCGCCGTCGAACCACAGTGGAACACCAAGCCCGACTTCGATATCCTCAAAGGCATCGCCAACGAGATGGCCACGGCGACCGACAACGACGACTGGACGGTCTTCCAGCAGTGGGACTCCCACGAGGCGTATATCGACGACCAACTCTCGACGCTTGATCTGACACTGGAAGACATCGATAGCGGCGAGCGGAACTACGAACTCGTCGAGGAGTACGACTACGAGCAGTACGGCGAGGACTTCACCTTCCGGTTCGACCTTGACCAGATCGACTCCTTTGCGAAGGCCGCCGATGAGGCCGATATGGGCACTGCTCCCGAGTGGATCGAACCCGGCACCTATGGCGACTCGACCTCCGAAGAGTATCCCCTAGAGTTCACTGACGTTCGCTCGGTGTTTTTCTCCCACGGGAGCAACCAGCCCCACGAACGGCTCCAGGACCAGTTTGCAAAGCGCAACCAATTGAGCGAGGAAGACTACCGCGGGAACTACCTCTATCTCAACCCCGAGGACGCCGACGCACGCGACATCGAAACCGGTGATATGGTACAAATCGAGTCCGAGACCGGCAGCGGCGAACTGATGGCGATCGTCACCGAGCGTGCTCGTCCAGGATTCGTCACTTCCCAGTACGGGTTCGGACAGACCTCGGCGATCACGACCGGTGAAGACACCCGCGAGCAGTCAGCCGACGGGATGAACACGATGATGCTACACAACGAACAGATGGACCCGATAACGGGACAGGTGGACAGACACATCGCGGTCGATGTCGCGCCGGCAGGGGGTGACTGAGTATGGCAGACAGACAGGACCACTGGGTGTTCTATTTCGACCCCAACCGATGTATCGGTTGTCACGCGTGTTCGATCTCCTGCAAGCAGTTCCACGGTCGCGATTCCGACGCCGACGACTGGCGTACCGTCACCCACCACCAGAATGCGAACGGACAGCACCCGTCGGCCTCGGAGTACGATCCCGACACGGCATCGCCGATCGAGAACGTCCCGATATCGATGTCGTGTATGCATTGTCACGACGCGCCCTGTGAGGAGGTCTGCCCGACCGAAGCGATCGTCAAGCGTGATTCGGACGGGATCGTCACCATCGACCAGGACAAGTGTATCGGCTGCAAGTACTGTGGCTGGGCCTGCCCCTTCGGCGCGCCGACCTACGGTGACAACGGGCTGATGTCGAAGTGCAATATGTGTCTCGACCAGGGCCCGGGCAGTGGAGCCGGTGCGGAGTCGAAAAACGAACAGGACAACCCGATCCAGCCCAACTGCGTCTCCGATTGCGTCGGTGGGGCGATCAAGGCCGGACCGGAGAAAGAGATGATCAAAGAAGCCTCCCAAGCGGCGGCAGACCGGTTCAAATCGAACAACGAACGGGTCATCGTCGAGCCCTTCCAGGGTAACGAGTCGAATCTCAACCTCGTCGAACACGCCGCTTCCTCCGAGAACGCAGGGGATTGATTATGAGTGTTACAGGTGGCTCCGAATGGCTCTGGTTGCCCCACGTCCACTGGGCGGAGTTCATCGCACTGTACCTGTTCCTCGGGGGCGTCAGCGGCGGCGCGTACGTGACCTCCTCGTGGGCAAGTCTGATGAAGAGCCTGATGGACACCGACAGTTGGCTCGGGAAGATCCTGCTCGCGAGAACCGACGACGAGGAGCATCGCTATGCCTGTGCCGAGACGGCCCGGTGGGGATCGGTTCTCAGCGTCCTCGCGATGGCCGTCGGCGGTGTTGCCCTGCTGTCGCATCTGGGTGCGCCGTTGCGCGCGTTGACGTTCCCGGTGTTGTTCAGCAACTACGGCTCGTGGCTGACGATTGGGACGTGGGTAATCGTGCTGTTCACGACTATCGCGGTGCTGGAGACGCTGTGGCTGCACTTCGGGAGCACTGTCGCAACTGAGTCCGGC
Organism: Halapricum sp.; assembly: GCA_041639775.1. Taxonomy (GTDB): domain Archaea; phylum Halobacteriota; class Halobacteria; order Halobacteriales; family Haloarculaceae; genus Halapricum. Next base: position 9,568 of record JBEQBN010000002.1, on the reverse strand, counting down.
CTGAGCCTGTTCCCTAGGAAGATCCTGGGCCGGATCGATAGCCTACTGCCGACCGAGCGCGGGTTCGTCTGGCTGCTCGATACGATCGCGGACGCGACGCGACTGCCGAGCCGTGTCCACGGCGCGCTTCGGGTTCTCGGCGGTGGCCTCGCACTCCTGTTGGTCGTCTACACTGCGATGCTGCTGAGTGACGTCTCGATCGTCCCGCTGTGGGAGCGGACGTACCTACCGTTCATCTTCCTGATGAGTGGCGTCTCGACCGGGATCTCCGCGGCACTGCTCGGCACGGTCGCGAGCGGCGGTGCGCTGACGCGGACGAACCACCGGTTCTGTCTCACTGACGACGCGATTATCATCGCGGAACTGGTGGCTATCGGACTGTTGCTGTCGCATCTGTCCAACTCCAGCAATGTCGCCGCGGATCTGACGATGTCGACGCTGTTTGGCACGTACAGCCTGGCGTTCGTCGGCGGTGTGCTGATACTGGGTACGTCTCTCCCAGTCGTCATCTCGATCACGGTGACGCTGCTCCACCAGTTCACCGAGGTCGGCGAGACACTGTGGGGAGAACGTCTGTTGACGGGCGGGTACGCGCTCAAGTATTCGCTCGTCCTCGTCGGCGGGTTCCTCCTTCGGTACGTGGTACTGGTTGCAGCAATCAAGACGCCCCTCGCCGTTCCGGGACTATGATGACGATTGATCGCGCTGACGCTTGGTCGGACGCGCTCGCCGTCCTATCGAACTGTCTTCGACGCCCGGACGAATCGGTCCAGCGCGCGCTCGAGGACGACGCCGAAACGATCCCCGAACTGCTCGCGCAGGTCGGGGTCGAGGCCGAGCCAGTCTCGACCGATAGACGCGACCTGACCGAAGACTACGAGGCGCTGTTCGGCGCGTTTTCAACTCCGTTCGCGCCACCGGCTGCGTCGCCGTACAAGGAGTGGTACGGCGACCGCGGTGGGCTTATGGGCGGTCCGCCGGCCACAGCGATGGAACAGCGGTTCGACGCTCTCGACGTGACGGTTCCGGACGCGTATCCGGCCGACCACGTCGCACTGCAACTCGAGTATGCGAGTCTCCTGGCTGAAGCCCAGCAGTGGGACGAACTCGCGGCGTTCGTCGAGTCAGAACTGGACTGGATCGACGCGTTCGCCGAACTCGTCGCGGAAGCCACGGCCCAGGCACCTATCCATCGGTGGTGTGTCACGCAGTTGGTGGCGACGATCGACCGGCTCCGGGAGGAACTGGACGTCGACGGTCCGGAGCAGGAACGTATCGAGCAGATGACCTCACGGGCACGCACTCACACAGGTGACCGATAATGGCAATCCACGAGAGCTCTGCGGGGACCCGTTTGGATGACACGTCCGGCATCCGTATGACGATCTCGTTTACCAATTCGACTGCAGCCCGCGAGTTGCTGTTGTGTCTCGGCCGGTCACTGGACGACGACCTGTTCTCGGTCGATTGTGTGGTCCCATCGAATTCTGGGCCCCACGTCGTCGCTGTCGATAGCGTGACCGACGCGCAGCTATCGACCGCCGAATATGCGGTCTCGTGTGGCTACTACGATAATCCTCGTACTGCTCGTCTCGCCGACATTGCCGAGGAGTTCGACCGTTCAGAGTCAGCGATCTCCCAGCGGCTCAACGCGGTGGAACGGCATCTCGTCCGCTCGTTCGTCGAAGCGAACGACCTCCCCGACAAACGTACTGAGAGCTGATCGCTGATCTCGGTGGCAATCGTCGACTGTACTAGGGTAGCGGCTCTCCGTACCGTCGCTCGTACTCGGTGGCGAGCCGGTCCGCTGCAAGCTCCGGATGGGCCAATTCCCACGAGGAGACAGCCAGCCCGCCGGCGAGTGTCCCAAGGCGCAGGTTCGTCTCGACGGACAGTCCCTGCCGGTGGCCGTAGAGATAGCCGGCGAAGAAGGCGTCGCCCGCGCCGTTGGTGTCGACCAGCTCGAACTCGGCAGCGGGGACGTCGAACCACTCGCCGTCGGCGGTCAGGGCGGTCGCGCCGTCGCTCCCGTGGGTACAGACGGCCAACTGTGCTCCAGCGTCGATCCGCTCGCGCATAAACGCGCCGTAGTCACCGATCGACTCGCCGCTGAGAAACAGGTAGTCGGCCGCTTCGATGAAATCGTCGAAGTACGGGTCGTCGCCGTCGTAGTCGTGTATGTCAGCCCAGACAGGCGTTGCCCGTTCTTCGGCGACATCGAGCAACGGGCGCGTGTAGTTAACCGGATTGACGACGAGAGCGTCGGCCTCGCCGACCCATCGCACCAGGCGCTCGTATCCGATGTCGGGTTCCTGGGTCGGTGGGACGACGAAAATCGAGATCCGTTCGCCGGCGTCGTTCATCAGGTTGACGTGGCGCTCGGTCCCGTTCGGATCGATATCGGCTTCGAATGTGACTGGTTCGGCGTCGAAGCGCTCGCGGATCGCCTCGCCGTAGCGGTCCTCGCCGATCATCGCGTGAAAGCGCGTGTCGACGCCGAGTCGTCCCAGGTTCAACGCTTTGCCCGACCCGCTCGATCCTAGCGTCTCCTGGAAGTCCCGGGCGAAGTGGGTCTCGGTCTCCTGTGGGAACGCATCGAGGTAGACGATTGCATCCCAGGAACAGCCGCCGGCCACGAACACGTCCATATCCGGGTCGAACGCGCCGCGGGGCTTGGCACTGTCGGTCTAGCCGAGTCCGACCTGCAACAGTAGCCAGACCAATATGTCCCCGGCGACCAGACTTACCAGGAGGCCGCCAAACATCGGGACGATAAACGGGATCCCCGGTGAGTACCACACCTGCTCTTTTGTCGTGACGACCGAGAGTCCGGCCCGCAACTCCTCGGCGTCGGTCCCGTAGATGGGGCCGCCGATGTCATCGAAGAACGCCGCCACACCCCAGGGGTCGTCGTCGGGCACCTCTTCGGTGGTGTCGGTCATCTCGCCCGAGTCCCCGCTGTCGGTCGCCAGCGACTCGTCGTATGTATCGATTGTCCCGTCGCCGGGGTCGTTTGGCTCGTCCGGTAGACTCGCCGGGTCCCGGTAGCGGTCGGGTGCCTCGCGCAACTGTTCGATTGTCAGCCCGCGCCATTTGAGATACATCCGGAGTACGTCCAGGTCCATCCCCTGGCGTGTGAGTCCATCGGGCCGCTCAAGCAGCCGACCGTAGCGCCGCGCGAGCGCGTCGGTGGCGATCGGCTGGCCGACGACCATCATCCTGCTCACGGCACCGTGTAGCAGGTTGCGGCCGGCGAGTGCGATCGGATAGACGGCCCCGACCAGGACGGTGTTCGAGAGGATCGTCAGCGCGAACACGCCGAGCGTGGCCTCGAACCACGGCAGCGTGAACCCTGGGAACAGAAATGTCGGATACAGCGGGAACAGGATCGCGAGCGTCATCAACGCTTTCGCATCCGCACCGCCGAACCCGCCGAACCACCAGAATGCGTAGGCGAACGGTACCAGAAAGCCGACGCTGATCACCGTCCTGATGGCAAACAACTTGAGGGTCTCGGCGGCCTCCGCTTCGATGCCGACCTTCAGACCGTCAATGGTGAGAGTCCACACGGTATCGGTCCAGACCGCGAGCGCGTCCCAGCTCAGGAGGACGACCCCGAGTGCGATCAGAGGCAGCCACGTCTCGTTCGGGACGCGCCGGGTCTTGACGTCTCGTATGGCTGCCCAGCCCAGCACCGGCACAGCGAGCAAACGCAGTAGATCCGTGAGTGCTGCGGCGAACACGCTTGTCGAAGTCTCGACAGGCTGCTTGTTATCACTTACGGAGCGAAGGAGCTCGGTCGGTAATCAGAAGGGGAACGCTTCGTCCGAACTGACTCACTCCGGGGCCCGACCCTAGTCGTCCGCGACCACGGGCGCAGCCGGCACCGGCTGGTCGGCTTCGGGTCGTTCGGATACCGGCGTCCACTCCAGGTCGCTCTGGTACTGGAACGCGTGGTGGTCTTGGGTCGGATCGACGACCGTCAGCGAGAGCCAGTCGTTGTCGAGCAGCGTCGCCAACTCCTCGTGGCTAGCAAGGATGCCGGTGACACGTTCGACCGGGGCGTGGACGACCGTCGAGAGGCGGAGCGGCTGGTGGTGCGGTTCGTCGTCGGCGGCCATGAGCGACTGCAACGGCAGGCCGGCCATCAGGTCGCCGCCGTTGCCCTGATAGACGCCGATGTTCCCGACCGGGTTCTGGGTCACCTTCGACCCGCTGCCGTAGACGGCGTTGTCGACCGTCGAGAAGTAGTACTGGGCATTGATCCATTGGGTGACGACCATCGGACCCGTCAAGATGGCCTCGAGGGCCCCGCCGTCGGGATCGGTCGACCAGTCGTAGGAATGGAGGAACGCGCGGCCGTCGAGGTCGAGATCGCTCGTCAACTCGCGGGGCCCGACGACGAACCCCGCGTTGCCGGCCAGTCCCCACTCCGGGCGGACCTCGGCCCAGTCGGCGGCCCGACGCTCGGTCTCCCTGGTACTCGCCGATCCGTCGCTGCCCATCGACTCGGCACGCTCGGCGGCCGCGTGCTCGCGAGCGGTGGCGAGGTCGCCGCGCAACCGTTCGAGATCGTCGGTGTGAGTCTCCGGCACGTCGCCGTCGTACAGCTCGATCTCGTCAGTCGTGGTGTTGTGCTGGCCGGCGAGGAAGACGGTGTCGTCCGGGATCTCGAAGCCCTGCTCGCGTAGCTCGGTTTTGACCTCGGTATCGTTGCAGATCGCCGCGAGGACGCGGGCGTTCGGGCCGCCGGGATTGCCGGCGCAGGCCCCGCAGTCCAGGCTCGAATCGTGAGGGTTGTTCGTCGTCTCGCTGGTGTGGCCGACGAAGACGACGAGGCGGCCGAACTCCTCCCAGCCCATCAGATCGAAGGCGGTGGCGGCGTACTCGACTTTCTCCTCGGTGGTGAGCCCCACCGGGAGATCACCCGCGTACTCGTGTTGGTGATCGACAAGCGGCTCACAGAACTCCTGCTCGCTAGGCACCGACTCCTCTGTGGCGCCCAAGAGGTCGTACACGCGCCCGGGGACGAGCGTGCGGGCTGCGAGCGCGAGCCCGTACCCACTCCCGGTCGTCTCGACGAACCCGTAGGCGGTGGCGGCGTTGGTCTCCAGCGACTCGATAACGTCGGTCGCAGCCTCGCGAATGCCGATCCAGCGGTCGTGGCGTGCCCGCGTGTCGCTGTCGGCCGGGAAGTCGGTGACGTGGTGCTCTGCGTCCAGGATCGGTGGGCAGGAATCGACTGCCGTGTCTGCGTCGTACCCTTGGTACTCGATGGGGATACCGAAGAAGCCGGCGTACCCGCGGGTCTCGTAGCCGCCTGTCGCCTCGATGTGGCGGCGGATAATCTCCGAGCGGGTGTCGATACAGAACACCAGCTGGGCGTCCGGCCGACCTGACGGATCGCTGCCGGCCATCGATCGACTCTCCGCGGCGACGGTCCCGACGAGGTCATCGCGGTAGGTCGCCTCCCACGCGCGAAGGAAGGCTTGCGCAAGCTCGGCGGCCCCTTCCGTATCGGGGCTGCCGGCTGCGGGTTCGATGTCGGCATCGACGGCATCCAGGAGCGCCAGCCGAGCCGCGAGGTATCCCTCCAGCGAGATCGGGTACGCCGACTGCCACTCGTTGCCGTTCTCGGCTCGCTGCTTGATGTACCCCGTCCAGCCCGGGAGGGCGGCCAGTTGCTCCTCGAAGATCGGGACCCACTGGCTTTCCGGGTACGGCTCTAGTACCATCCCGATGGCCTCGATCGGCGTCTCCGGCAGATCTTCGAGGATTCTCGCATCAGGAACGTCGCTATCGTATTCGGCTACCGCTCCGAAGGCTGTGTAAAATCCCGACTCGCGGTTGGGCATCGGCCAGTGGGCGCTCCCCTCCTCGAGGAAGGCGGATAGCCACTTCGCCAGCACCTGATCGACGTGCTCCGTGGCAGTGTCCGTCTCACTCGCTGGGGCGTCGGTCGCGTCGGCTATGCGACCGAGCAGCTCCGCAGGATCGTCCTCGTAGCCGGCCTCGCCGAGTTCCGTTTCGAGTATCTCCGGATCGATCTGACCGCGCTGGAGCGCCGTCCGGAACGTCTCGGCGCTCGGGTAGCCGCGGCCGCCCAACAGGGCAGCCGCCTGTTCGACCGCTTCGCCGAACGGCTGGTCTTCGAACCCCGAGAGCGGATTGGCCGTCACGAACGAGTGCAGTGGCCAGACCGAGCCGACGGTGGTCGCTGCCCTGTCGATGCTGTCGCGGATGGCGGAGCTAGTACTCATTGTAGTCCTCCGTGGTAGTCAGGACGGTGTCGGGCGACGGCTGGCCGGCGTTCAGCAGTGCCACGTAGAGGCGCGTACTGTGCTCGTGGACGCCGGTCTCGATCGCGACGTAGATCCCGACGAAGACGGCGGCGACGATGCCGTGGAGCAGGGTCAGCTCGGCCGGTGCCGTCACCACAGCGAGCCCGGTCAGGAGTTCGGATATCCCCTCATACACCACAGCGTAGACGCCGATAGCCGGGAAGAAGACCAGCGGCACGGCCCCGTACCGGGTCAGTGTCGACAGCGACGTGTGCTGGACCGCGTTGTGTGCCGCGTGGAGCGTGGTAAACACCACGAAGAACGTCAGCAGCAGTCCGGTATCGACTCTGGTCCCCTTCCCAGTCAGCGCCGCGAACAGCGCGCCCCCGGCCAGCCCGGTCAGCAGCGTCACGGTGACGCCGGCGACGTTCGCTACCCGCCCCGTCGTGTGTGTTGTCCCATCGCCTGGACTGGTATGTTCGACCTGCTCGCCCGAACGCAGGAACTGGTAGGCCTTATAGAAGCCGTGCAACACGAGATGAGTGATGGCCGCCCCGAAAAAGCCCAGGCCGGCCTGCATAATCATAAATCCCATCTGGCCGACTGTCGAACAGCCGAGTCTGCCTTTGATGTCCGTCTGGACCGTCTTCAGGAGCTTTCCGAGCAACGCACTGGTCGCGCCCACCACGACCACCGCGAGCATAAGCGTGGGGTCGACGGTGATAACCGGGGCGAAGCGGGTGAGCAGTATCCCGCCCGCGTTGACGAACCCGGCGTGCATCAGTGCCGACGCCGGCGTCGGGGCGGTCATCGAGGAGAGCAACCAGCCGTGGAACGGCACTAGGGCGGACTGGATCATCCCAGCGAGCACGAGTGCGGCGGCAGCGACCAGCCACAGTGGGCCACCGAGCCCATTGGCAGCTGCGGCGACACCGGAAACTGTCGTCGCGCCGGTTGTCCACCACAGCGCCGAAAGCCCGATTGCCAGTAGCGCACTACTGGCGAGAAAGTACCTGCGGGCGACCGCCGCGGCCATCTGTGCCTGTCCCCAGCCGCTGACGGTACCGATGAGGTTTGCCATCAACAGCCCCATTCCTAGCCACAGGAGCGCGAACAGTGCGAAGTGGTCGGCAGCGACCAGCCCTATCACGACCGCTGTGAAACCGAACACAGTAGCGACAAATTTCGTCTCGTGGGTGCTTCCAGCCAGATAGCGGCGCGAGTAGCTGTGGACGATACCGCTGAAGAAGGTGACGACCACCCACATCAGTACGGTCAGTCCGTCGATGGCGACTATCCCGGGAATCTCCCACGTGCCTCCGGTCCGGACCCGGATTGCAACCGTTGCGATGCTCGCGGCGAACAGCGACCACACGAGCCACGTGAGTGCGACGGGCACGAACGGCGACTCCGACGCCGTGTCCGGAAGCGATCTGACCGTTGTCGTTGAGCTGTGTCCTGACATCGTTCGGTCTCTCTGTGACCGCTCGGCAACCCGAACGTTCCGGAATGCCGATCCTGGTCGTCTCTACCACCTAAACGAACGTACTGTTTGTTAAATCCTTCTATATTACCATATCGTTCTAAAAATGGGGTATTATAGAACATTATGGTTTCGGTATAGGGGGCTGCACTGACGCTACGACTGTTTCCAGTAGTCGATGCCCGACGAGCTGCAGTCGGGGCGGACCGAGTGTCCCGGGATTGTTCGGAAATCGGAGATTTTCGGGATTACTTACTGTTTTCGGGATCGAACGTACCGAACGGCGTCGTCTCGTGGCTCCGGACGAGCACTTCGTCGGCGACTGTCAGCCCCATATCTAGCAGTTCCTGTGCGACGGGTGTGATATCGCTATCCGACTCGCCGACGACCGTCACGAGGAGGTTCTGTTCACCGGTCACCAACTCTTGAACCGACACGACGCCGTCGATCGCTAGTATCTCGGGGATCAGGTCTCCACGTTCGGGTATCGGAGCCGTACAGTACAGCAGCATTCGGAGTGGGAACCCCGACTGCTGGTAATCGACGCTGGCAGTGTAGCCTTTGATCACGCCGTCGGATTCGAGGCGTTGGATACGCTTGCGGACCGTGCTGTCGGAAGTGCCCGTCCGTTCAGCGATATCTCCGGACGACATATTTCGAGCATCTTCCTGTAGTGCATACAGAATCGCTCTGTCCACGTCGTCGATTTCTTCGTCAGCCATACTAGAGTGTCCACGACAGAGGCACTTTATTTGCCCTCATGCTCGTCGCGTGCGCTGTTCCAGTGCCACACTCTGTAGCTGGCGGCCTGGGCGGGTCGGGCATCCCCGTGTTGAGACGGATATCCTACACCTGTATTCTATATTGCGAAATATAATTTATCCTTCGTCAAACGACGCCATCGACTCGAACTCCCCATCCCGGATTGCACGGCTCAACTCGTCGATATCTACTGATTCAGCCACCTGGCTAGGGTACTTTCGCTGGACGTATCCGACGATATTCTCGATATCGCGTTTGAGCAACTCGTCGCTGTTCTCGTGGTCGGTCGGCACGGCCTGAGGCCAGTCGAAGATGGTGATCCCACCGCTGGCAACGAAGATGTTGTACTCACTGATGTCGGCGTGGACGTATCCTTCTTGATAGGCTGTCTGGATCTCTCGGAGGATCATCTCCAGTAGCGGTCGCACCTGCTCGCTGTCCAGTCGCGTCCGCGAGAGTTCGACACCGTCCATCCGCTCCATAACGATTGCGTGACGGTTGTGATCGATCGGCTGTGGGACCGCTACGTCCGGATACAGCGTTTCCAGCGCGTCGTACTCCTTCTCGGCCGCCTTGCGTGCGGTGTACTGCCAGGAGACGTGTTCGCGGTCGGCGGTATACTCCCGTTCGCGCATCACTTCCCGGAAGTTCGTGTACCCCTCCCGGTGGAATTTCAATGCCAGTGGCCGGTAGGATTGGGCCTCGTAGACGTCACTCTCCTTGCCGACCCCAAGCGGTGCGCCGACACCGCTGATCGTCTCTCGCTCGGCGAAGGTATGCAACGCCAGCGCGTCGTACCCCTCGAACGTGAGGGTGAACCCCTCGTACTGGATGGTTTTTCGCTCGATCAACTCTCGATCCATACAGCGATCGAGCCGGTATTCGACGTCCTCGGCCGTCAGCCGTGAGTACTCTGGAATCTTCTCGCGTTGAACCCACTCCGAGAACCGCATTCCCTGCTCGATCCCCGAGAGCAGATAGAAATCCTCGGGTTCGAGCTCCGCCATCACTGGCGCGACGTTCTGTACCATATGCCTGTTCT
>JBEQBN010000001.1:0-30043 GCA_041639775.1 Halapricum sp. | reverse complement strand
TAGATCAGTCACCAGCGGCTCGAAGTCGAGAAAATCGTAGACGAACAGCGCAACGGCAACCAGAATGACCGTGACAGTGAAGAAAATCGGTGATGGATCAAGTGCCGGATGGAGGCTGTAGCCGCTGGCATAGTACACGAAGTTGACCCCGACAAATGCGAAATCAGCGACCAAAATAAAGAGTGCCTGCCGTCCTTGCCCACCGATAGCGGTGCGCGAGAACCGAACAAGCAGCCAGTATGTCCAGAGGACCATCCCGTAGATGACAAGCAGATTCGCAGTGAAGAGTGCGGTCGGTGTCCACTGGATGAGCGTCAGCCCCTGGAACGACGCCAGTTGGAGGTCCGTAAAAAGGAGTTCTGTGAACGGATTCGTGACACGCACCACGAGAAAGACCACGGTCCAGCCCACAAACAAGCGTCGGGGCCATCCTCCGAAGGTATCGCGCCGGCCCGTGTAGGCAACGACGAAAAAGACCCAGGCGACGAGGGCTCCGAGCGCAAAGATATGCGTGAGAGTCTTGAAAACGAGCGCAAGCCCGAAAGTCGGGCTGAGCCAGACAAGCCCGGTTGCGACACACCAAGCAGAGTGTGATAACACGAACCACAGAAACGGCCGTGCCGCCTGCGTGTCGCGTCTGCGCCTGGCGAGAACTGCCAGTCCAAGTCCAATGCTGGCGCTGAGGAATGCCCCTCCGACGATGCCGACCCCCAGAAGGGACAGTCTGGTCACGGGACTATGTTTAAACGAGAATACTATTAATGGTATGGGAACAGCATATCCTCCGGTCGGAAAGGTGTATGGACTCGTGGCGATATGACAAATTTGCGTGGCCGTTTTCAGTCGAGGTCGAGACCGCGGATCGAAACGCGCTCGGGGCCGTCGTCGACGTGCCCGATGATCCGGGCGTCATCACTGTCGGCGACGATTGCCTCGGCGTCCGCCTCGGCCAGCGCGGCGACAAAGCCAGTGCCCATATTGAACGTCCGGTGCATCTCCTCGCTGTCGACGTTGCCTTGCTCTCTGACGAACGCGAAGATCGGCTGGGGCTGGAACGGATCCGTAATCTCGTAGTGGAAGCTACCCATCCGGGTGAGGTTCGTCCAGCCGCCGCCAGTCACGTGCGCTGCGGCGTGGGCGTCGTGCTGGCGCAGGGGAGCGAGCACGTCGCTGTAGATGCGAGTCGGCGTCAACAGCTCCTCGGCGATCGTCCGCTCGGGGGCCGGCGGGAACGGATCCGTGTATTCGTGCTCGCGTGTGACTGCCTCCCGGGCCAGCGTCAGCCCGTTGGAGTGGATGCCCGAGGACGGCCAGCCGACGATGGCGTCACCCGGCTGGGCTTCGCCGGGGAAGACGGCGTCTTTCGGCGCGAGCCCGGCACAGGTTCCAGCGATGTCCAGTCCCTTGATCACGTCCGGCATCACGGCCGTCTCGCCACCGACCAGCGCGACCCCCGCACGTTCGGCCCCCTCGCGCAACCCGGCACCGATCGCCTCGCTGGTCGCCTCGTCCGGCGTCTCGACGGCCAGGTAATCGACGAACGCGACCGGCTCGACCCCCGTCGCGATCAGGTCGTTGGCGTTCATCGCGATGCAATCGATGCCGACCGTCGAGTAATCGTCGACGGCCTCTGCGACCAGCAGCTTCGTCCCGACGCCGTCGGTCGCCAGCGCCAGGTACTGCTCGCCGATGTCGACCAGCCCGGCGTAATCGCCCTCGAACTCACCGGCCGCACCGATGAGTGCCTTCGTGGCGGCCTCGCTGGCGTCGATGTCCACCCCGGCCGCCGCGTACGTGAGTTGCTCGCTGTCGTCGTCGCTCATACCCGAGTGGGCGCCCGGCCGGGGCAAAAGCACACCGCTTCGCCGGAGACCGCTCACTCCGCGCTGGCCTGCTCACAGATCGCTTGCCAGCGATCGCGCTTTTCCAGACGCTCCTGGAGGGCCTCAGCGTACTCTTGGGCGAGCGATGCCGCCTCGTCCTGGCGTTTCCCCCCGCCGGAACTGTCCCCACCCGGCAGGACGCTCGCGAGTTTGCCCAGCAGTCCGCCGCCGCTGCCGCCACCACCGCCCGCGCCACCGGCAGGCCCACCCATACCGCCGCCACCCTGTTCCATCTGTTCGATCTGGGGCATCACGCTCGGAAGCTTGCTTGTATCGGCGACCAACTGGGCTGTCTCCGGATTGCTCGGTCCGTCGATGTCGAATTCGACAGCCGTCATCACCAGCCCCCACTGCTGGCGCGTAAACGACGACGACTGCACCTGCTCTTCGAACTCCCGATCGACTCGCATCCGCTCGGCGGCGAGTGCGTCCCGCCAGCTGTTGTCGCTCATACCTCGTCGTTTGTCCCCAGCCCCGATGAACGTTTCCCGCGCGAGCAAACGGCTGCACTCAAGTGTGTCGGCTGAGTACGCGAGCGTGTATGCAAACGATCGGATTTATCGGACTGGGCGCGATGGGGGCGCCGATGGCGTGGAACCTCGAAGAGGCCGGCCACGACTTGCTGGTGTACAACCGCAGCGACGGGCCGACAGAGCCGTTCGCCGACGCCGGTATCGACGTCGCGGACTCGCCCCGGGCGGTCGGCCAGCAAGCCGATGTCATCGTCATAATGGTCACCGACGACGAGGCGCTGGCGGCTGTCTTGGACGGAGAGGATGGACTGCTCATCGGCCTCGACTCCGAGACGACCGTCATCCAGATGAGTACCGTCACGCCCGAAGCGACGGAGGCGGCCGCCCAGACTGTCCGGGCACAGAACGCGCGGTTCGTCGACGCGCCGGTCTCGGGCACGGTCGGTCCCGCCGAAGAGGGCACATTGACGGTGCTTGCCGGCGGTGACGACGACGTTATCGACGACGTTGAGGAGATCCTGGCCGCGATGGGCGAACCGATCGTCCGGTGTGGCGACGCCGGTGACGGCGCCAGGATGAAGCTGTTCGTCAACCTCCTGCTCGGGGACATGATGAGTGCCTACGCGGAAGCGCTGACGTTCGGCACTGCCCAGGGGCTGGATCTCGAAGCGATGCAACAGGTCGTCGAGGCCGGTGCGGTCGACTCGCCGCTGTTCCGTATCAAAGGCGAGTTGATCGCCGACCGTGACTTCCAGCCGCGGTTCCCGGTCGACCTGCAGTTCAAGGACCTACGATACGCAAACGAGGTCGCAAACGACGTCGGCGTCCAACTCCCACAGACCGCCGCGGCGCGGGAATCGTTCAGCGCCGCCAGCGCGATGGGACACGGCGACGAGGATATGACGGCCGTCCTCAAATATCTCGAAACGGTCGCCGGCGTGACCGTCGAACGGTAGAGACTCAACTAGGTGGCAGTTCGTATCGTTCCGGGATCGGTTGGTCACCCTCAATCGCGTCTCCGATCCAGGACTGCTCGCTCTCAGTCCGCCACTCGACGAGTTCGACGAATCGCTCGACAGTGACTGGCTCGTCTTCGGCGTTCATCGCCCGGAACACGTTGACCAGCGTATGGTCCCCCTCGCTTTCGGCCCGGATCTCCGCATCGATCGCCGCCAGCAGGCGAGCCCCGACGTGGTAGTGGGCGGTCGTCCCTGCCCAAGTCGTCCGATTCGCAAGCGTGACAGCCGTATCCTCCGAGCGACCGGCAAGGGCCGCGTGAACGTCGGATGTCGTCACACCCTCGTATTGTTCCTGCATAAATCGCTGACTCAGATAGCGGGCACTGGCCTCACGGAACCACGTCATACCGTCGGCGGTCCGAAAGTCCTGCCGTGCGTGGATATACTCGTGGATCCAGACGCTGTGGGCGTCGCCGTCCCAAAATGACTTAGTCGTGACATACCCCCTGTCGTCGGCGTACATCAGCCCCCTGTTGGGGAACGTGTCGGGCACCGAGACGAGCACGACACTGTCGGTGTCGCCCGACAGCGAATACGGCCCGGCGAAGGCTTCGATGAACCCGGCTTTGCGGCCCGGATCGACATCTCCTCCCGCCGGCACGACGACTGTCAGCGTCGTTCCGTCGGTCGGCACAGTCGCGGTTTTCGTGGCACCGACCAGGGCCCACTCGCCGAAGCCGACGACGCCGTGTGCAGGCCCGTCGTCGACAGCTCGTAGTGCCGGCGGGAGCGACGACCGATCGACGATCACCCAGTCGTCCGCAGCGCTGGAGCGTGTGGGATCGACGCCCGAAACGGTGGCCGTCTGTGCGGCCCCGGCCGCGTCGGTGTAGGAGATAGTGACGGTCGTCTTTCCGGAGACTGATTCGACAGACGGACCGGAATTGTCTCCGCCGACGATAACTCCAGGCCCGAGACCGGCGGCGAGCACGACAGCGAGGAGGATTGCGAGCACGACGGCGCCAGCCACCACACACACTTGAGGCCGATCGGACATACCCGTCTCGCTGTTTCGTCCGCAGGGCAATAGATGCTCGTGCCGACAGTGGTCCGCCCCATCTCCGGGGCGAAAGAGACTTAGATATGAATATGATATGAATATGTATGGGGCAACGCAAGGAGCGGACGGTCGGTGAACGGGGGCAAGTCACGCTGCCGAAAGAGCTACGCGAGAAGCTGGATATCCACGGCGGCGACGAGGTACTCGTTCACGAAGAAGACGGAACAATCACCATTGAGAAACCAGTGACCCGTGCGGATCTCGCTGAGGGGTACCGGCGACGCGCAGCGGGATCCGAAGCCCTCACAGAGGAGATGGACGGTGTGTCTCGCGAGGCTGACGAGTTACTCGGCGACGCCCCGGAGTGGTAATCGATGGACGTCCGGCGTGGAGACGTTGTCATCGTCGAGCTTGACCCGACGGAAGGTTCGGAGCAACGAGGAACACGGCCGTGTCTCGTCGTGCAAAACGATGTCGGAAACGAGAACGCCCCGACGACTGTCATCGTTCCGTTCACGACATCGCGAGGGGACGAGCTGTACCCGTTCGAAGTACTGGTCCCCGCAGGTGAGTCCCCACTAAAAGAAGACTCAGTTGCGCTTTGTAGTCAAATCCGCACCGTCTCTATCGAGCACCGTATCACTGAGAATATCGGCTCCGTTCCGGACGCCCGGATGGACGACGTCGATACAGCACTCGAATACAGCCTTGGCCTGCGGGAACTGTAATCACCTGTTCTCTCGTTGCTCGACCTTGTTCAACTCGATCAGTAGTCGGAAGACGGCCTTGACTAAGTTGGCGTCGACGTCAAACTGTTCGGCGTTCTCGCCGGCCCGGTTCATCACGGCCTGCTCTTGCTGTTCGTCGGTCGTCGGCAAGCCCTGTTCGTCTTTGACCTGTGCGATTGTGTCTGCGACGTAGGTGCGCTGGGCGATCTTCTCGACGATCTCGCGGTCGATGGTCTCGATCTCCTCGCGCAACTCCGCGAGGTTCATCTCGTCTGGGTGCCTGCCGTCTGTGTCGTTGTCAACCATATTGATCCGTCCCGTTGGTCCCACATCTCTCGCACGTCCTCTAATGCCTCCCGGTCGCCGACCGCGACGACGCTCGGTCCGGTCCCCGACAGCGAGACGCCCTCAACCAGCGGCATCGCCTCGACCATCGGATCCGTCGAAAAGCCAAGCGCCGCCGAAAAAGACAGTCCGTTGACTGTCATCGCGCGTCCATACGCGCCATCGCGAGCGAGGTCAAAGACCAGGTCAGCCATCGGAGCAATCCGCTTGCAACGCTGTACGTCGGCATTAGCACTGAACGACCGCTCGTCAGGCGTCCAGACGAGGACGTCCCAGTCGACTTCCTCACGAACGAGTAGTTCATCGGTCGTGTTGTCCGTGACAGTCACGCCGCCGAGCATCGACGCCGACGCGTCGTCGAACGCCCCAGTGACGGTCACCCCGACGTCCCGCGCGGCCATCACGCCCAGTCGGGCAGCGTCCTCACGGGTCATCTGTCCCGTCGCGTCGAGTGCATCCAGCGTCGCCATAACCGTCGCATTGGCGGCGGCTGAAGACGATTTCAGTCCCGAAGCCATCGGCACCTCACTCGCAGTCTCGACGTGTGCACCCGAGATCCCCGGCTCGCCGTGAGCGTCGAGGACGTACTCGACGCAGGTTTCGATCAGTCGTGTATCGGCGTCCGGGTCCTCGGCCACTTCGGCAGTGATCTCGTCGGTATCGCCAAACAGCTCCACTGTGGCAGTCGTGTACGCGTCGATGGCGAACGCCGAACCCTTGCCGGTAGCGAGGGCGTTCAGCACCGTCCCGGCAGCTGGCGCTCGTGCCTGTCCGTGCATAGTCGTGGATGTGTTCGAACCTGATAAATGGGTGCTGGTTCGTCCCCGAACACGACCCTTTTGACCGGGGAACGCAAAGCTGGGCGTATGAACAGCGCCAGGGAGGTCTCACCGTCAACGCTCCCGATTGAGCTCGCCGAGAGTGGCATTGGAGTCGAATACCTCGACGGACGGCAAGTATTCTATCACGGAGTCCCCTCTAAGACGGCCGGGACTTACCGCACGACACCCCAGATGGATGTCCACGTTCTCATCACTGATCAGGACGGGACCGAAGGCATTCTCGTCTATCTCAACGACCGCAAGACCGACGGTGAGATCCTCGAGGACAGCGGCGTCGGCCGCGTCCTGCTCGCCGACGGCGAGTCTGCAAGCGTTTTCCCGGGCGTGACAGTCACACGAGACGGGTTCGCGCTCGAAATCGACGCCGACTTCGAGACCGTCGACGGACGTGTATTCGTCTTCGAAGAATCAGAGATGGCCGAACGTCGTCACGAGATCGTCGCCGAGTAGCCTGTATACAATCAGTCGTGGCTCGCCGACATCACGTTGTCGGCGACCGACTCGGGATGCTGTTCCCGCGTGGCGCCGTCCTCGGGGATGGCGCTGACGGCATAAAAGGTCGTCTCCGGATCGCGGTGTTTCCGCCAGTGCCACCAGGTTTTGGCGATCAGATAGAGCTTACGAGCCCGACCCAGGTTCGCGTCCCGGTGAATCGTGTCGAAGTCGACATTCCGGATCTTTCGGTGATGGTCAGCGTAGAGGACCGCCGAGAGCAAGACTGCGAGCTGACAATCGTCCGGCAGATATCGGATCCCGGCGACGCCGTTCCGATACAGGTCCTCAGTGCGGGCCATTTCGGCTCGCATCGCAGCCTTGAACGACTCAGTCGCTCGCTGCTGGACGATGTCGTCTGCACTGGCGCCAAACTGCTCAAGCGTCTCAAGCGGGAGGTAAATTCGACCGTAGTCGGTGATGTCCTCGCCGACATCCCGGAGGAAATTCGAGAGCTGGAACGCTTCCGCGAGTGCGGCCGCGTGCGGTCGCGCAGTCTCTTTCTGTTCTGGATCCATCACGTCTAACATCATATTGCCGACAGCGACAGCTGATCCGCGCATATAGTCTTCTAGATCTTCATAGGCCTCATAACGGTCGGTCTCGATGTCCTGCTCCATCGCGTCGATGAAGGCGTTCACATCGGCATCGCGGATCGCCGTCTGCTCGCGAAGTGACTGAAACGCCGCGAGTACGTCGTCTTCTGCCGACTGTTCACCCAGGGCTTTCGAGCGAAACGACTCTAAGCGTTCGTACTGCTTGTCTGCTGGGAGTGCGTCGGCCCGATCGACGACCTCATCTGCGATCCGGAAGAAGCCATAGAGGACGTAGGTCGGCTTTCGGATCCGCTCGGGGAGTAGTCGCGTCGCGTAGTAGAATGTCTTCCCGGTCTGCTTGTGAATTTCCTTGCTGGTAGTGATATTGTCGTCTAACATCGAGATCGAATGGAGTTACCCTGAGTTGAGGTCGACACACAGTTAGCTCTTTGGCTGACAGAAATCGACACAGGGTACGGCGCTATCTTAAGCCAGTTCTGTTGCAATCTTGTGCATACGTAAGCGGAGTGTCAGCATAAGGAGCGTGCCCCAATGGTTTGGGTCACCGTCAGGGAGTCCGCCGACCCGGCCGTGGCGGGTTCACGAACAGCGCGTCGACAACCACGAGCGCACCTAGAGCTGCACCGACAACGACCGTGGCCTGCATCGACAACGAAAGTAGCTGTCCGACCAATAATGCGGCCAGAAAGGCCAACGGGATGGCCACGAGGATAATATCGTACCGACTCAAGTCAGGCCCAGTCGTCCGCGCACCTGTCCGTCCGTCAAGCGATTCGACAGTTCGGTCTCTCGTAGCCATACTCGATACACCTCCTAACTAATAGTAGGTATTCTCTGATATAAAATCTTATGCCGAGATAGTCTTCCGAACACACTGAAGTACTTCTGAGAACTAATCCCCAGTCTGAACCAACTATTCTGAGATAATATCCGAATATATTTTGTCACAATTCGTATGGCTATGGAAGAGGGACGGACCACAAAGAAGAGAGTGGCGCAACTGACGTTCAAAGGGTACGTGGGTGGGCAATTGCAGGGCCACGAACGGCTCGATTACTCCTCGATGACGTCGATCCCACGGTTGTTGACTGCCGCTGGGTCGAGGCCGACTTCTTCAAGGAACTTCTTGTACTCGCGCTCGCATTTCTCAGCCTTTTGCTGGCGCTCTGAAGCGCGGTCACAGAGTGCGACCAAGTCCTCGGGTACGTCGTTGGTGTAGACAATCCAGTGGTTGATTAGATCGGAGAGTCGGCGGATCGGCGAGGTGAAGTGGCCATAGATTTCGAAGTTGAGCGCGTGGTGACCGCCAAAGGGGTCGTTCATATATTTCGCGCGGGGCATCACTTTCATCACTGCCCACTGGATCTTGTCCAGTTGGCGACCCGGTGCCTGTTCGAGCGTCGCGTTGACAGCCTTTCGGGGGTCGTCCCAGGCGCTCCCGGGGATTGAGACACCGTCAAGATCCTGGATTTCCTGGAGGGCCTCGTCCCACTCCTCAGGTGCGGGCTGGGGGTGGACCCGGTACATCGCTTCGACGCCACGGTCCCACATCAGTTCGTGGGTGACGGCCTTGTTGGCCTTGAGCATACACTCCTCGATGATCGTGTGGGCGCGGTCTCTGGCGGGGTTGAGCACAAGTGAGCCGTCCTCCTTGCGCTGTTCGTGCATCTCGTCGGCCAGCTCCCAGACCGCCGAGAGTTCGTCGTGCAGCTCCGCGTCTGGGTCCTCAAGCCGGTTCTCGGCCTGCGTGTATGTGAGTCGTTCGTCGCTTTGTATGACGGATTTGTAGATCTCGATGTTCTCGTAGCCGAGGTTCTCCGGGTCGAGGTGCATCTCGACGGTGTGGGCGAGTCGATCCTCGTTGGGGACCAGCGAACAGACAGTCTCAGCGAGGATCGGCGGGAGCATATGCACCGTATAGGCCGGTAGGTAGACCGTATTCCCACGCTCGACGGCTTCCGTCCACATCGCCGTTTCGGGGTTGACGTAGTGGGTCACGTCGGCGATGTGGACCCACAGGACAATCTCGTCGTCGCGAACGTCGATCGAGATGGCGTCGTCGAAGTCCTGGGCGTCGATCGGATCGACGGTAAAGGCGGTTAGATCACGCAGGTCACGGCGCTCGTCGACCTCGTCCTGTATCTCTGCTTGGACGTCAGTCGTGCGCTCTGTGGCTTCTTCGAGTACCTCCGGTGGGAAAGCGTCGCGAATGTCAAATTTTTCGAACAGCTCGTCGCGCTTGTTCTCCAGATGGCGGGCGAGTTCCTCGTCGATCTCCACGGGACCTTGGCCTTCCGCGGTTCCGGCTTCGGCCTGGGCGGACTCCTCGTCGGTCATACCAGTCGCTACGCCCACCCGGTAGGTAGGCGTTTCGACACCCGTCCTCGCGTAGTCGGGATATGTCGGCTGCGCGGGCGCTCGATTTATATTTGCCGACGGTAACGCTTTCGTATGGACGTCAAATCTCGACATCATCTCAGGGCCGACGCGATCAGCGAGATTACCAATGCCGTCGCCGAAACGCTCGGCGTCGAGATCGAAGCCGAGACCTTCGAGAAAGTGGAGTTCGAGGACAGCGACTGGGACGTCGTCCTCGTCGACGGCGAGCCGGCCGTACTGTACGTCGACGGGGACGATTCGAACCCCGAGCCGTTCCTGACGGTCAAGGGCGCCAACGAGTACAAACCCCAGAGCAACGTCGTGACCGTCGACGCCGGCGCGATTTCGTTTGTCTCCGACGGGGCGGACGTGATGCGACCCGGAATCGTCGAGGCCGACGACAGCATCGAGGCTGGCGACCTAGTCGCTATCGCTGAGGAGACCCACGGCAAGGTGCTCGCAATCGGACGCGCCCGCGTTCCGGGTTCGGAGATGGTCGGTGAAGACGGCAAAGTCGTTGACTCGATACATCACGTCGGCGATGAACTCTACGAGTTCGCCGTCTGAGCGGAGTCACCGAGTCGGACGCTATCTTCCGTTCGAATCGAGGTCGTCTTCCTCGTAGTCGGTCTCGTATCGCTCGAGGGCCATCTCGTAGCCGCGCTTTGCGTGTTCGTACGTCTCCCGAAGATCCGCGATCGGCGTCTCGGTAGCATCGACCCGCAGATCGTCGTAGTAGGGTTCGATCGCCTGCTCTTCGGTCGAACGGACGAGCAACGCGGCGCTTTGAACGGGGAGGTCCTCGCGTTTGTCACCCCCCTCGGCGTGGCCCGCCTCAAGCGCGTCGATCAGGCGAGCCGCGAGGGGCTCAGCATCACTTTCGGGGTCGCCGGCGGCGTTCGCTTCGTAGGTTTCGGCCACGGCCTCGATGACCGATTCGCCGGTCAAGAGGTTCCCCGCGACGGTGTAGTTGTCACCGATCCGCTGGCCATACCAGGGTTTGCACTCCGGACCGGAGAAGGCGAACTCCCCGTCAGTTCCGACACCGTGGAGCTGTCGTTGGTCACGGCCCTCATCAGCGTTGAGCAGCGCCTCCAGGGCGTCCCCGACGGCCAGTCCGTCGTCGAGATACTCGATCCCTTTCCGGCCGAGTTCGACGTTGACCAGGCTCTGGGTGGCGACAGCGCCGTTCTCGCTGGCAAAGGGACACAGCGTTCCCACGCCGGGGAGTCGGGTCGTGACGGCCACACCGAAGCGGGTCTGTTCGTCGCCGTCCTCGTCGCAGTAGCGTTCGCGGACACAGATACTGAAAGTCATACCTCGACAATCGGGGGCTGTTCACCTCAGAGTGACGGTCCACGGGACACAACGTATCCGTGACACGCGATTATCTCTCTGAAAGCGGTTGGTTTATAAGCTCCGGAAAGGCCAAGATAGATCCGCTCAGACAGCCGTTCTCGGCCGGTCAAGAGCAACTCCGTCTCGGCTCGTCTAGCAACTTTTAACCGGGTCTGACGGATACATACCGCTAACATGGCAAGCAACAAGATCCTCGGTATCGACCTGGGGACGACCAACTCGGCGTTCGCGGTGATGGAAGGAGCCGATCCGGAGATCATCGTCAACAGCGAAGGCGAGCGAACGACACCGTCGGTCGTCGCGTTCGACGACAGCGAACGCTTGGTGGGCAAGCCCGCCAAGAACCAAGCCGTCAAGAATCCCGAAGAGACGATCCAGTCGATCAAGCGTCATATGGGCGAGGACGACTACACGGTCGAACTCGACGGCGAGGAGTACACACCCGAGCAGGTCTCGGCGATGATCCTCCAGAAGATCAAACACGACGCCGAGGAGTACCTCGGCGACGAGGTCGAGAAGGCCGTTATCACGGTCCCGGCGTATTTCAACGACCGTCAGCGCCAGGCGACCAAAGACGCCGGCGAGATCGCCGGCTTCGAGGTCGAGCGCATCGTCAACGAGCCGACCGCCGCGTCGATGGCCTACGGGCTGGACGACGAGTCCGACCAGACGGTGCTCGTCTACGACCTCGGTGGCGGGACCTTCGACGTCTCGATTCTCGATCTGGGTGGCGGCGTCTACGAGGTCGTCGCGACCAACGGCGACAACGACCTCGGCGGCGACGACTGGGACCAGGCCATCATCGACTGGCTCGCCAAGGAGTTCGAGAACGAACACGGCATCGATCTGACCGACGATCGGCAGGCCCTTCAGCGGCTGAAAGACGCCGCCGAGGAAGCCAAGATCGAACTCTCTTCCCGAAAGGAAGCCGAGATCAACCTGCCCTTTATTACGGCGACCGATGACGGGCCGGTCCACCTCGAGAAGTCGATCACGCGGGCGAAATTCGAGAGCCTGACCGAGGACCTGATCGAGCGGACGGTCGAGCCGACCGAGCAGGCCCTAGAGGACGCCGGCTACGACAAGGGTGACATCGACGAGGTCCTGCTGGTCGGCGGCTCGACGCGGATGCCACAAGTTCAAGAGCAAGTCGAAGACCTGACCGGCCAGGAACCGAAAAAGAACGTCAATCCCGACGAGGCGGTCGCGCTGGGTGCGGCCATCCAGGGCGGCGTCCTCAGCGGCGACGTCGACGACATCGTTCTGCTGGACGTGACGCCGCTCTCGCTCGGTGTCGAAGTGAAGGGTGGTCTCTTCGAGCGACTCATCGAGAAGAACACGACGATCCCGACCGAGGAGTCGAAGATCTTCACGACCGCCGCGGCCAACCAGACGCAGGTCCAGATCCGCGTCTTCCAGGGCGAGCGCGAGATCGCCGAGGAGAACGAACTGCTCGGGGAGTTCGCGCTGACGGGCATCCCGCCGGCCCCAGCGGGCACGCCCCAGATCGAGGTGACCTTCTCCATCGACGAGAACGGGATCGTCAACGTCTCCGCGGAGGATCAGGGGTCGGGCAACTCCGAGGAGATCACCATCGAGGGCGGTGCCGGCCTGAGCGACGAGCAGATCGAGGAGATGCAGGAAGAAGCCGAGAAGCACGCCGAAGAGGACGAGCAGCGCCGCCAGCGCATCGAGGCCCGCAACGAGGCCGAGGCCGCGGTCCGACGCGCCGAGACGCTGCTCGAGGAGAACGAGGAGAACGTCGACGACGACCTTCGGGAGTCCATCGAGGCCAAGATCGAGGACGTCGAGGAAGTGCTGGAAGACGAGGACGCCGAGAAAGACGACTACGAGGAAGTCACCGAGGCGCTGACCGAGGAACTCCAGGAGATCGGCAAGCAGATGTACCAGGAGCAGGCCCAGCAGGCCGCCGGCGCTGGTCCGGGCGGCGCTGCGGGTGCCGGTCCCGGCGCTGGTGCAGGCGCAGGTCCGGGCGGCGCAGCCGGCCCTGGCGCTGGTGCAGGCGGCCAAGGCGAGGAGTACGTCGACGCCGACTTCGAGGACGTCGACGAAGACGAATCTGACAACGAATAACACGGGCCCGCTGCCGCCGCCCTGATCACTGCACAGCGAAAGCGCACACGTCTCGTGTGATCACGGAGACTAAGCGATACCGACGTTTCGAGGAAGGGTGTTACGTCAGCCGTTTTCGAACGCTCATAGCTGTCGGTCCCGGCGTTTTTTACCACAACTGGAGACAGGAGTGAGCGAGCGAGCTATCGGAAAACTCCCCTGTTCGATCCGAACGGCCCGCATTTCCAGGATATTGCCGTCACGAACGACGGCAAATTTACACACTACTGATATGTTTATCGAGGAGGGGTACATACGACGTCGTGTATGGCAAAACACGGTGCGGACACGCTCGTGACGGCGGATTGGGTCGAAGATCACCTCGAACAGTTCCAGGCGGACGACCCGGAGTATCGACTCGTCGAGATCAACAACCCGACGGTCACTGCGGACTCGGAGTACACGCCCTACGAGGACGGTCACATCCCGGGGGCGACGTTCTTCCACTGGGAAGAAGACCTCAGCGACCCGGTGTCGCGTGACATCCTCGACAAGGAGTCCTTCGAACAGCTGAACGGGGACGCGGGGATCACCGAGGACTCGACGGTCGTCCTCTACGGTGGCGGACGCGTCCCGAACTGGTTCGCACTGTTCGGCTACTGGCAGTACAAGTACTTCGGCCACGAGGACGTGCGCGTCGTCGACGGCGGGAAAACCTACTGGGTCGAGAACGACTACCCGCTGACGACGGAGGTACCGGCGTTCACGCCCCAGGAGTACACCGCGAGGGGGCCGTTCGAGAACATCCGCGCGTACAAGTCCGACGTTGAGCAGGCGATCGATTCCGGTGTCCCGCTGGTCGATGTCCGCTCGCCCGCGGAGTTCACCGGCGAAGTCATCGCTCCCGAAGGACTCCAAGAGACCGCCCAGCGTGGCGGGCACATTCCCGGCGCACAGAACGTTCCGACGACGTCAGTCCTGAACGACGACGGCACGTTCAAAGACGCCGACGAACTCCGTGCGCTGTACGAGGAGGTCGGCATCGCGGAGGATCAGTCGGTCATCACCTACTGCCGAGTCGGCGAACGGTCCTCAATCGAGTGGTACGTGCTTCACGAACTGCTCGGCTTCGAAGACGTCGAGAACTACGACGGTTCCTGGACGGAATGGGGCAACACCATCCGCGCTCCGATCGAGACCGGCGACGCGGAGTGACGGCGTCATCTATCGCGACCGCTACGGTTTCTTGATTTCACTTCCGTTCTCGCCGTGACGACAGCGACAGACGTAGAAGTCCCAATCATATAGCTACGCCTATGGACCGACAGACGTCGGACAGAGTCGTCGCGGCCGTCGTCGCGACACTGCTGCTCGGCGGCGGTGTACTCACCTGGCAGGCGATCCAGCAACGACAGACGAGCCACGAGATGATGGGTTCGATGATGGACGGGTCGTCCACGATGGGCAACACAGATCCGATCGTTTATGCCGTCGGGACGATACTTGCAGTTGCGTTGTTAATCGGTTTCTACGCGATTGTGCGGGGTGAGGCCACCGAACGGACAGATACAGCCCCTCCAGTCGCCAACGGGATGCGGACGGACGTGGCCGGACAACCGACCGCCGTTGCCGACGAGACGACGGCGGCCGAGAGCGGTCCCACGAGCGCGGCTGAAGGGACGGCGACCCCATCCGAAGCGGGCGAGACGGCACAACACGCGAGTGTGGACCAGCCGGACGAGGCTGGATCCGACGGGGCAGCGTCGACGACGACCGACGAAGACGGGGTCCGCCAGGTCCTGGACCTGTTGCCGGACGACGAGCGCCGGATCCTCAAGCCGGTCGTCGAGTCGCCGGGGCTCACACAGATCGCACTGCGGGACCGCTCGGACTTCTCGAAGAGCAAGGTGAGCCAGACGGTCTCGGAGCTGGAAAAGCGTGGCCTGCTCTACCGGGAGAAACAGGGCCGAACCTACCGGGTCTATCCGGACGACGGCCTCCAGGAGCGCCTCGAGAACTGAGAGTGTCCGCAGCCGTCGACACGAACGATCTCGTCCCTCAAAAACGCTCTAACCATTGCATAAACGTTCTCGGACGTTTTGAGACGTTCGTTTAGACCCACGGGGATAACCCAGTACCTCCCGTAGAGAGGGTGAGGCGATCACACGATGACAGATCGAACCGACCGCTGGCTGCTCCTGGCGGTCGCACTGATCGGTGTTGCACTGCTCGTCCCGGCCGTCAGCGCACACGGGACGAACGAGCGTGGCTGGACTGACTGGATGGACACGAACGTCTGGGGTGGGGACGCCCCGGACGATGTCGGTCCGTACGCCGGGCCACACGGTGGCGGCCATCACGGCCCGCACGGCGGTGGCTCCTACGGCCCGACCACTAACGCGAACGAGACGCGATACGGCGGCCAGTACGGACCCCACCACGGCCCACATCACGGATGGGCGTCCGGAGCGGGCGACGAACGGCCCGCGAACGCGTCGTACTATCACAGTGGCGCGTACGTGAACGGGACCGTACCCGCTCAGTACGCAACTGCTACCGCGTGCCATCACGGAAGCTACGCAACCGGCACGTCCCCCGCCACCCTGAACGGCACCTACGATCCGAGTGACGGGTACGAGAGCAGTCCGTACCCGTCCGACGGAACACGGACAGAGGAGACGAGTGATACACAGTGGCGATACCGTAGCGGTCCGGGGGGATGCCGTTGACTGACGTGTTGCTCCGCTCGCGAACCGGTCGCTCGATCGGAACTGCCGTCGCTACGCTCGCGGTACTCGCGGCGCTAACGATGCCCGCCGCCGCACAACACGGCGCCGGCGCGATGGGCGGTGGCGTCGGTGGCGTCGGCTGGTTCGGGCTCGGACCGCTGCTGTGGATCGTGGTCATCGGGGCGATCGTCGCACTGATCGGCGGCTACACCCGACCGAACAATTCATCAAACACCGAACCTCGCTCCAGCACGGACGGCGCGCTCACCGCACTCCGTGAACGGTACGCCCGTGGAGAACTCTCCGACGAGGAGTTCGAGCGTCGGCGACAGCGACTGCAGGGCGACCAGTCGTAATCTCAGCAATTACCAGAGGTAATAATTTTGCCCAATAGATAGTAGCGGTTTAGTGTGCTCGGCCCGCCTGTAGTAACGAAGAACGCTTACCGAGTCACATCGGATGATACTATGGATCAAGAATACGATATCATCGTCGTCGGCGGGGGCATCAGCGGCGCGTCGCTGCTGTACACCATTTCGAAGTTCACGGACGTAGAGCGGGTCGCGTTGATCGAGAAAGAGGACGAGATCGCGGCGATCAACTCCCACGTCACGAACAACTCCCAGACGCTGCACTTCGGGGACATCGAGACGAACTACACCCTCGAGAAGGCCGAATCAGTCAAGCGCGGGGCCGAAATGGTCGCGGGCTATCTCGAGAACCACGATTCCGACCGGGAGATGCACAGCAAGCGCTCGAAGATGGTGCTCGCGGTCGGCGACGAGGAAGCCGAGACGCTCAGGCACCGACACGAGGAGGAAGGGTTCGGCGACCTGTATCCGAAACTGGAGGCAGTCGGTCGCGAGCGGATCGCGGAACTGGAACCGAAGGTCGTCGAAGGCCGAGAGCCGGATACCGAGTTGCTCGCGCTGCACACGCCCGACGGCTACACCGTCGACTACGGCGCGATCTCGAAGTCGTTCGTCGAGCAGGCCCGCGAGGAAGGCGGCGTGGACGTATACACGGGCACGAAGGTGACCAACATCGACGAGACGATGGACGGGTTCACCGTCGAGACCGACAGTGAGACGTTCGAATCCGACGCGACGGTCGTCGCGGCCGGTTCCCACAGTCTACAGATCGCCAAGGAAATGGGGTATGGCGACGATATGGCGCTGCTTCCAGTCGCGGGGAGTTTCTTCCTTTCGGAAGACAGACTGCTGAACGGCAAGGTGTACACCCTCCAGATGAAGCGGCTACCGTTCGCGGCGGTCCACGGCGACGCCGACGTCCACGACGAGGGGATCACCAGATTCGGTCCGACCGCAAAGTTCGTGCCGGCGCTGGAGCGGGGGCGGCTCTCGACGGTCCCGGACTTCCTCGACGTGTTCGGGTTCAGTCCGGCGGCGTTTTTAAGCTACACGAACATCCTCGCAGATCGGGTGTTGTTCCCGTTCGTACTCAAGAACCTCCTGTATGACGTCCCGCAGATCGGCAAGGAAGCGTTCTTGCCACACGTTCAGAAGGTCGTCCCGAGCGTCGAGGCCGAGGACATCTCGCGGGCGAAAGGCTACGGCGGTGTCCGCCCACAGATCGTCGATACCAGCGCGAAATCCCTGGATATGGGCGAGGCCAAGATCCACGGCCACGGGATCATCTTCAACATCACGCCCTCGCCGGGCGCCTCGACCTGCCTCCAGAACGCCAAGGAGGACACGCGCCAGATCGTCGAGTTCCTCGATCGGGACTACGAGTTCGACGCGGACGGTTTCGAGAGCGAGACGATCAACAATTTCCCGCGCGCCGAGTGATCTGGTGGAACAACTCTGTCGGTCCCCGAGACCACACACTTTTTGGGCGCCTGTGCGGACTGTCGGGTAATGGGCGACTGGAGCGACGTCTGCGTGCTGGTGCCGACCTACAACGAAGCGGCAGCCATCGGTGACGTCCTCAGCGGGTTCCGCGAGCAGGGCTTCGAGCACATACTGGTGATCGACGGCGGCTCGACCGACGGCACCCGGGATATCGCCCGCGAGCACGGCGTCGAAGTGCGCCAGCAAAGCGGCTCCGGAAAGGGACAGGCGGTCCGGGAAGCCATCTCGCTGATCGACCAGCCGTACGTCCTGCTGGTCGACGGGGACGCGACGTATCGCCCGGAAGACGCCCCGGCGATGCTTGAGCCACTGGTCGACGGCGAGGCCGAACACGTCATCGGGAACCGCTTTGCCGATATGCAAGCGGGCGCGATGTCCCGGCTCAACAAGGCCGGAAATCGGCTCATCAACGCCGCATTCCGGTCCGTTCACGGCCGTGATTTCGCCGACATTCTCAGCGGGTATCGCGCGTTCACGACCGAGTCGGCGCGGCGATTCGCCCTGACGGCCGACGGATTCGGAATCGAGACCGAGATGGCCGTCGAGTGCGTGAAACACAACGTGCCGACCGAGGTCGTTCCGATAACCTACCAGCGACGGCCGGAAGGGGCGGATACGAATCTCAGCCCTTTCCGTGACGGGGCGGTGATCCTGCTCACGCTATATCGGATGGCGAAGACGAACAACCCGCTGTTTTACTTCGGGAGCATCGGCGGACTGTCCATGTTGGCCGGTATCGGACTGGGCGTGTACGTCGCCGTGGAGTGGTTCACGCGGAACGTCTCTCACGAGGTGATCGCGGTACTGGCGACGCTGGCGATCATATTCGGCGTACAACTGCTGATCTTCGGCGTGCTCTCGGACATGATCGTGACGCTACACCGCGAACAGCTCCACTTCATCGAGCGGATCGCAAGAGAAGACGACTCGGATCAGAACGGGACCAGCGACCGCAACTGACTGAGTAGCCCGCGCGGTGAACTCCTGCGCTCCTCGAAGGCGGGGTAGAGGGCATCGAGCAGGTCCTGCTTCGATTCGAACCGGTCGCGGTCGAGTTCCGAAAGGACCTCCGCGAGCTGGACCGTGCGGCCCGCGGCGTCGTATGGAACCGACTGGTCGCCCAGTTTTTCGATGACGGTCCCGCGGTCGGTCGGAAACGAGAGGTCCGCCTCCGACAGCGTTCCGTCGAGTGCGGCGATGCCGAACTCGACCGAGTCCGGTTCGCTCAGATCGTCATTTGCAGGTGGCCGTACTCCCATCACACGGGGTCACGAACCCGAGCGTTGAAAAACCTACGTTGGCGCTCGCCGACGAACGCAGTGGGAACGTTATATCTCCAGCCACTCCTGTCCCCACGAGTCGATCGCATCGAAAACGGGACACAGTGACTTGCCCTTCTCTGTCAACTCGTAGTAGGTCGCGACCGGTGCGTCCTCTTCGAGCCGCCGCGTGACGAACCCCTGCTCCTGGAGGTCGTCGAGAACGCGCGAGAGCGTCCGCGCGCTGGCGTCAGTCGCCCGTTTGAGTTCGTTGAACCGTCGCTCGCCGCTCTGTAGCTCGTGTAACACGACGAGCCGCCACTCCGAGCCGATCTGCTCGATCGTTTCGACGACCGGACACGGTCCCGACTGCTCGTCCGTGGTAGTGAGTTCCGATGACATCGGGGTTATCCGGTGACATCTATGTCCGCGAAGCGATAAATGGGTTCGGATACGAACTAGGTACTGTCGTGATAGTCGCTATCTCGAATCTGCCGCGAGTCGTATCGAACGAAGCACAGTCCCTCTTCGGAGGTGTCGCCTGATGGCGTTCGAGTCGGTCGGTTCCGGCGAGGTGTTCCTGCTCGCTCGGGCCCTGTTCGGGCTCGTGCTGGCGTTTACCGGGCTCAACCACCTGCTCGATGCGGAGGAGATGATCGGCTACAGCAAAGCCAAGGGCGTCCCTGCCGCGGAGTTTCTGGTCCCGGCGACTGGCGTCCAGTTGATCGCCGGCGGAGTCGCGATCGCGATCGGCGCGTTCCCGGTCGTCGCAGCGGGTGCGATCGCCGTGTTCCTGCTCGTCGCGACGCCGACGATGCACGACTTCTGGGCCGTCCCCGAGGAGCAGCGACAGAGCGAGATGACGAGTTTCCTGAAAAACGCCACGCTGTTAGGCGGTGCGCTGGCATTTCTGGCGCTCGGTAGCGTCGAGTGGCCGTACGCCGTCGGCATCGGACTGTTCTAAGTCGGCCTACGATCCGTCACGTCCCTCCGATACACGGGAATATAAGCGGGCCGAACACACACCTCTCTGGTATGTCCGGCTGGCTGACTGCGCCGGTGCCCGTGCAGGCTGGGATCGACACGATCATCGAGGCACCGCCGTGGCCGATGCAACTGCTTGTCGTCGCTGTCGCCGTCGGGTCCGGGTTGGTCTGTTATCGGCTAGCCGACCCTGGCGGTCAGTGGATGCGTCGGCTTCGATCCCGGCTACTGCTGGGCATTCCTTGGGGGACCGTCCTGACCGCGGCGTCCCTGCTGGGAATATTCCTGTTCGTACAGGGCGCCTACAGCGGCGACCCCTTCGATCCGCGGCAACCAGTCACGTACGCGTTTACTGCCTGGTCCTACGAGTACCCCTTGGGCGTTCTCGCCGCGCCGTTTAGTCACGCGAACCTCGCACACCTCCGCGGGAACGTCATCTCGCTGCTCGTGTTCGGATCGATCGCCGAGTACGGCTACAGCCACTTCCGGCCGGGCAGGGGCATACAGATCGAGTATCTGTCCCGACGGAGTCCCTACGTTCGACCCTTCCTGTTCGCCGGCGCGATGGGGCTCGTCGGGGTCGCGACCTCGGCGTTCGTCCCGGGGCCGATCATCGGCTTTTCGGGGGTCGTCTACGCGCTGGCCGGGTTCGCGCTGGTCGTCCGCCCGCTGACGACCGTCGTCGGGCTGCTGGTGACTGACGTATTGGGGACGCTCTATACTGCCGTCACGAGTCCGGTGACGACACATTCGCCCGGCGTCGGATACTACGGCGTCTGGTTCGCGGACATCGCCGTGACCGGGCATCTCCTCGGGTTCCTGCTCGGTGTGTTGCTGGGGATCGTGCTGTGGTATCGGCGCGGGGATCGACCCTCCGCACCACGCGTCTGGTTTGGGGCCGTGCTGTTCGGAGTCATACAACAGCTGTGGCTGGCGTATCTCCCGCTTGGAAACGGCCGGTACGCCCTCTTTCGAGGAGTCGGTGTCGCCTTCGTCTTCCTGCTCGGGGCGGCAATCGTTGCGACAGCACGCCGGTCGTCTCGCCCCTCGATCCCGTGGCCGTCACGGGCCCCAGAACGACTACGCGAGGGACTCCCGTCGCGCGGCCAGGCGGCCGCCGGCGTGCTCGTGATGACCGTCCTCACACTCGCGCTCGCCGGCGTCGTCGTCCATCTCCAGACTGTCGAATCGACGGAACTTCCGAACGACCCGGTCGAGGTTCGTGACTACCAGGTCGGCTACTCGGAGAACGTGACCAACCAGCTCTACGCGATGGTCGACATTCCGGGCCTCGAGCAGGTGACCTCAGTCGATTCGAGTGGCGTGATCGTTTACAGCGAGCGCCGCAACGTCTGGCAACTCGCGACCTCGAAATCGCGGCTCGCGTCTACCGGGTACACGGAGGTCACGGTCGGGGGCGTCGGCTGGCGTGAGACTGTCGGCGTCTCGCGCACCGGATGGTCTGTTGTCGGCGGCAACCGGACCTATCGCGTCCAGCTTCATCCGCCAGAGGAACCGTCGCGAGTGGCGTTCACGTCCGGGCCGGCACGGGCCGACGCGACGATCGCGAACCGAACGATAACGCTACAGCCGGCCGACACTGACTTCGAGGTCGCCATTCGACAGCACAACGAAACAATCGGTGTCGGGGCCCTGCCGGAAGCGGGATCGAACACGACTGTCGGTGCGATCAGGTTCGAGCGCGACGGCAGAGATCTCTACGCGAACTACGACGGCACACGCGTCCGGGTCGCACAGAAGAACGTCCCGCCGACCCGCCGCGGTTGATATCTCGCTACTGCCCCCACTCGATCCGGAACGCCTCGGCGTCGATCGCCTCGGCCTCGGACTCGTGAAAGTCGAACTGGTGTGGAATATCGAGTTCGACCGCGAAGGCGTGGGTGACGTCCCCGCCGTTGTCCA
Source organism: Halapricum sp. (assembly GCA_041639775.1). Taxonomy (GTDB): domain Archaea; phylum Halobacteriota; class Halobacteria; order Halobacteriales; family Haloarculaceae; genus Halapricum. The sequence continues at coordinate 8,124 of JBEQBN010000001.1, read as the reverse complement.
CCGCAAAGGACCGGACGAACGACTGGCTGCCCGCGTTGTGGATCGAGTAGGAGACGGTCGCGATCTCGCTTGCCGTCTCCAGAAACGCGCGGTCGGCGTGTTCGTTGCCGTCCTGCGCGCCAAAGGGCGGGTTCATCACGACTGTCGCGTTCTCGATCGACAGCGGTAGTTTCGTAGCGTCGGCGCGGACCCACTCAACGGCACTGGTCGTTCCGACGCGGCGTTCGTTGTCCCGGGCCGTCGCCAGCGGGGCCGCGTCGAGGTCGACCCCGACGACCCGCCGCGGCCCGCGCAACGTGGCCGCCAGCGCGAGCATCCCCGTCCCGCAACCGAGATCAACCACCGTCCGTCCCTCGATGTCGCCCTGCAGATCCGCCGTATGGATCAGACTCGCCGCGACTTCCGGGGGCGTCCGGTACTGCTCAAGTGGGGCCCGCGGATCGTCGAACCCGGCGACGACGCCCAATTGCTGGGCGAGCGCGCTCTTTGTGACCATTATCGGAAATACACAGTACGCATTGAAATTTCTGTCGTATGCGCAACGATAATCGGTGCTTGCGCGATTGCGGGGATCGTTATCCGATCGTGATCACTTTGTCGGCGTTCTCGACGACGGCCAGACAGTCGCTCATAGAGCCACGCGGGCGCAACTCGTCGGCCTTGAGATCGCGCGAGTCCATACAGGTACCACAGGCTGACAGTTCGCCGTCGTTGAGTGTGTACTTGCGCATTGCACCGCGTGGGTTCATCTTCGGGTGCTCGAGATCGGGCGCCTCGACACCATCACCGAGGAGAAACGTCTCGACCGAGTGCCCGTCTCCCAACGCCGTGTTCGCGAGGCGGAAGCCGTTCCAGACCTTTTCCGGATCGTTCGTCTCGACGATGATGCCCAGGTCCATACGGAGGTTGGCACTCGCCACCGACTTGATAGTGTCGAGTGGTACCCTCAGGTGAGTTCGCCGCTGCCGGACAGCAAGCGTCTGCGCGGAAGCGTGGTCACCCGGACAGCGTGTTGATCGCCGTCATCGGGGGCTTCTTTGTGACGGTGCGAGTAGGAGGTGCCTATGACCGATCCACACGTCGCCGCAGTCGCGGGGAGCCTCCGCGAGGACAGCTATACGCGGATCGCACTGAAGCGCACGCTACAGGAAGCCGGGGCGGCCGGCGCGAGTACGGATCTGATCGACCTTCGCGAACTCGAACTCCCGGTCTTCGACGCGGACGCCCGAGAGGCCGGCGACGCGCCCGAACTCAAACGGCGGATCCGCGAGGCGGACTCGATTCTGCTTGGGACGCCCGTCTATCACGGCTCTTACGCCGCGCCGCTGAAGAACGCGCTTGATTACTGTGGGTTTGAGGAGTTTGAGAAAAAGACCGTGGGACTGCTCGCGGTCGCCGGCGGATCGTTCCCGATCACCGCACTGGATCACCTACGGTCGGTCTGTCGGGCGCTGGATTGCTGGGTGATCCCCCATCAGGCGGCCGTGCCGCGAGCCGGCAACGGGATCGAAGACGGCGAGTTCGTCGATAGCGATCTGGAGTCGCGCGTGGCGACGCTGGGTGCGGACGCCGTCCAGTACGCGAACATCGAGCCAGAACCGGCGTCGTTCGAGAGCGGGGAGAACGTCGGCGCCGGCGATTAACCGTCACGACTCGTGTGCCGTGCGAACTGAGGAGGTCGCGTCGAGCGACGATTCGACCAGCCGGACCTGCCGATATCGGGCAGAAAGGGACTTTCCGGCCCAGCACGTACGTCAGCTATGGAAGACGGAACAGTCAGCGAGCGACTCAAGACGTACAGAGAGGGATTCGACGCGGTCGACAGGGCCATCGCCCAGGCGATGGAGCGATGGAGCATCCCGATGCTCCGGGTCTCCGTTGGCGTCGTGTTCATCTGGTTCGGCGCGCTGAAAGTGCTCGGCGTCAGCCCGGCGGCGGAGCTGGTCGCGTCCACCGTCTACGTCGTGCCGCCGGAGGTGTTCGTCCCCGTGCTCGGCGTCTGGGAGATGCTCATCGGGCTCTTCCTGCTCTATCGGCCGCTGATCCGGGCCGGGATCTTCCTGCTCTTTCTACAGCTGCCCGGGACGTTCCTGCCGATTGTGCTGTTGCCCGAGGTCGTCTTCACGACGGTGCCCTACGCGCTAACCGTCGAGGGCCAGTACATCGTCAAGAACCTCGTCATCATCGGCGCCGCGCTCGCGATCGGGAGCACGGTCAGGAGCAACACGCAACGGTAGCGCGTCCGCCCGTCTCGCGAGCGGACGGCCGGTTTCCAAACGGACAAATCACCGCCGCTGCAAGAGCCGGGCGTGACACAGTGGATCGAGAACCCCGAGGGCGGGCGCGATCGAGGACCACGAGCGGTTGTTCGCGCTTGGTTCGAGGTTCTGACGGCACCGCGGCGGTTCTTCCGGGTGGGCGTCGCCCCGGCGGATCAGGCCCCGGGGCTGTTTTTCTTGATGGGTGTGGTGCTGTTCGCCGAAGGGGGCCGGTACCTGCTCGCCGGCGCCGCGCCCGCAGTCGGGAGCCATCCGATCGCCGGCCCGGTGCTGGCGCTGTCGCTGACGGTAGTGCTTCTCGCGCCGGTCGCGTTGCACCTGCTGGTCGCGTTGCAGATACTCGTTCTGATGGGGATGGTCCCCGACCGGGCGGGCGTCAGCGAGACTGTTCAGGTGCTCGCGTACGCGAGCGCGCCGTGTGTCCTCGCGGGCGTCCCGATCCCGGCAGTCAGACTGCTGTGTGCGGCGTATGGGTTCGTGTTGCTGGTCGTCGGTCTCGCTGTCGTCCACGAGACGAGCTACCGGCGGGCGACTGTGGCCGCGATCCCGACGGCTGCGATCGGGTTCGGATACGGCTTCCGTGGGTTCGAAGCCGCGAGCGATGTCCTGAGAGCGTCAGTTGAGTTGCTCGCATTCTGACGACTCCCGCAGTCAGGTTACACAGCGGACGGAACTGATTCGACAACAGTTTTAATCCGGGTGCATTTGATCAGATCAATGGGTTCGTGCATCATTTGCGGCAAATCTGTTGACGGTAAGATCTGCGACATTCACCAGGAGGACGTCGCATTCGAGTTTCGAGGAACGAGTCCCGATCAGCTGACATCCGACCGCTACTACAAGGGGACGGTCGACGGCTTCGCCGAGTTCGGCGTTTTCGTCGACGTCGGCGACAGCGTGACGGGGCTGCTCCACGAAAGCGAGCTGGACGGCCGGCTCGACAATCTCGAATGGGAGCCCGGTGACACGGTCTACGTCCAGGTGAAAAACGTCAGAGACAACGGTAACGTCGATCTGGGCTGGTCGATCCGCCAGTCCGACCGTGAGTTCCGCGGGAAGCTGATCGACGACCCCGGGTTCGACGAGCCGAAGCGACCCGAAGAAATCGACGGCAACGCGCCGGACACAGGCGATACGTCGGACGCGTCCGAGTCGGAGCAGACGGCCGCGGACGCGTCGTCTGACGACGCAGCGGAGGCTGTCACTGCGTCGACGACAGAGACGGCGTCGGAACAGAGCGACGAACCGTCCGACCGTCCCGAAGCGGGTGGCGTCCGGACACGACAGGCCGATTCGGACGGCCCTGAAGCAGGCGAGACGCGGACCGCAGCCGAGACAGTCGCGTCCGAGGAAGCCGACGAGGCGCCGCTCGTGACGGTCGACTCCCTTGATGATCGCATCGGCGAAACGATCCGACTGGAAGGGAAGATCGAGAGCGCGCGCCAGACCAGCGGGCCGACGGTGTTCGAACTCGCCGACGGCACCGGTACAGTCGACTGCGCTGCCTTCGAGGAGGCGGGCGTCCGAGCGTATCCGGACATCGGCGAAGACGACGTCGTTCGCCTGTCCGGGGAGGTCCGAGAGCGCCGCGGGGAACTGCAGGTCGAGACCGAGCAGCTCACCCCACTCGAAGACGACGAACGCAAGACGGTTCGTGAACGGATGGAGACGGCACTGACGGAGAAGGCCCGACCTGGCGCGCTGGACCTGCTCGCCGAGGACGAGACGCTGTCGAGCCTTTCGGAGTCGTTCCGGGACGCAGCAGGCGAGATCCGGCGTGCCGTCTTCGAAGAGCGGCCGGTCATCGTCCGTCACAGCGCGACTGCGGACGGCTACGTCGCCGGTGCGGCGATCGAGCGCGCGACGCTGCCGCTGATCCGTGAGGAACACTCCCGGTCGGACGCCGAGTATCACTACTTCGATCGTCGGCCACTCGAGGGCGACGTCTATGAGATGGACGACGCGACCAAAGACGTCACGACGATGCTCGGCAACCGCGAGCGCCACGACGAGCAACTGCCGCTGTACGTGTTCGCCGCGGTCGGCGGCACCCGCGAGTCGCTTGACGGACTGGAGTTTCTCGACGTCTACGACGCGCCGCGCGTGGTGATCGACACTGTCGCCGAACCGGAGATCACCGATGAGGTCGAGACGGTCGTCAGCCCCGACGCCGATCCCGCGACGCTGACGACGGTAGATGGGCAACTCGACGGGCCGACGACGGCGGCGATCGCGGCCAACGTCGCGACACACGTCAACGAGGACGTCCGCGAAGACCTGCTGCACCTGCCGGCAGTGAGCTTCTGGGAGGAGCCGCCCGAAGCATACGCCGAGGCCGCAGGGCAGGCAGGCTACGAGAGCGACACGCTCGCGGACATCCGGGACGCCGTCGCGCTGGAAGCGTACTATCAGTCCTACGAGGATAAACGACAGCTGATCGCGGACCTGCTCTTTACGGGGCGAGCGAGCGACGTGGCCGACGACGAGGCGCGCGGGCTTGCGGGCCACGTCAGCGAACAGTTCCGCTCGAAACTGGAGACTGCCGTTAAGACAGCCGAGGCGAACGTCGATCGCCGGACGGTCGACGACGTCGAGATCGCCGTCCTCGACACCGAGGCGTTCACCCACCGCTTTGATTTCCCGCCGGAGACGCTGCTGCTCGACGAACTGCTCCGACGGCTACGCGGCGGGGTCGACGCAATCGTCGGCATCGGCGAAGATGACCTACACCTTCGAAGCGAACACGCGCTCGACGTGCGTGACGTCGCGACGCAGATCGACGAAGTGGTCCCGGACGCCGGCGTCGAGGCACAGAGCAGTCGCTCCCAGCAGATCGCGTTCCTCGCCGGCCGGCGGGACGCAGTCCTCGAGGCGACCCTGGAAGGGGTCGCCGACTATCTGGCCTGAAAACCGGGGTAGCGAAGCGAACGACCCCGTACGGGACGCTCTTGAACGCCCCATTGTTTACTGGTTTTTGGGAATCGCCGGTAAAGAATTTAGGGTGCGTGTCGTAGCCTCACTGAGGGAGCGACACGCCGGCGACGATGATGGCATCGCCGAATCGACCCCCAATTCGGTCGGAGTGTCGCTCGGAGAGACACTATGCAATCACAAACAGACGTGTTGGTCGTCGGCGGTGGGGTAACCGGGACGGCCATCGCACGGGAACTCTCGCGGTACAGGCTCGACGTCGTGCTGGTAGAAAAAGCACCCGACGTCTGCACTGGGACGAGCAAGGCCAATACGGCACTGATCCACGCCGGGTTCAACGCCGACCCGGACAAACAGAAAGGGCGGCTGAACGTTCGGGGCAACGAACTGTACCACGAGCGGATTCAGCACGAACTAGACGTGCCGATCGAGTGGCGCGGGGCGATGGTCGTCGCGACCGACGAGAGCGAACGGCCGAAACTCGAAGAACTCCTCGCGAAGGGACAAGACAACGGCGTCGACGGACTGGAGATTCTCGAACGCGAACAACTCCTCGAGAAGGAACCGCACCTGAGCGACGACGCCGTCGCGGCGCTGTGGGCACCGACAGCCGGAATCGTCAACCCCTTCGAGCTAACCGTGGGGTTTGCCAACAACGCCGTCGAGAACGGCGCAAGTGTCGAACTGGAAGCGGAAGTGACTGACATCACGAAGACGGATGCGGGATTCGCTGTTGAAACCGCAAAAGGCGAGATCGACGCCGACATCGTGATCAACGCGGCCGGGCTGTACGCCGACGAAGTCTCGAAGATGGTCGGCGTTGATGACTTCGAGATCACACCCCGGCGCGGGGAGTACTACCTCTACGACAAGCAGATCGACATCGACCTCGATACGACGATCTTCCCCGTGCCCACGGAAGTCACCAAGGGAATCGTCGTGACCCCGACCGACGAGGGCAACCTGCTGATCGGCCCCAATGCCCAAGAGATCGACGACAAGCGCGACAAGGCGACGACCCGACAGGGGCTGGACAAGGTCCTCGAAGGGGCTAAAAAGACGGTCCCGGAACTGACCAAACAGGACGTGATCAAGGAGTTCGCCGGGCTGCGACCGGCAATCAAAGAGACCGGCGACTTCCGGATCCAGATCGAAGAGGAGGTTCCGGGCTTTATCAACGCCGCCGGGATCCAGTCACCCGGGCTGGCGTCGGCACCAGCGACCGCCGAACTGGTCGTCGACCTCGTCGAAAAACTCCGCGGCGACCTCGAGGAGGACCCAGCGTTCGACCCCAATTACAGTGGGCCACCGAAAGTCCGGCATATGAGCCACGAGGAGCGGGCGGCACTGATCGAGGAAGACTCCCGCTACGGGCAGATCATCTGTCGCTGTGAGACTGTCACGGAGGGCGAGATCCGCGACGCGATCAACGAGCCCGTCCCAGCACAGACGGTCAATGCGATCAAACGCCGGGTCAGGCCAGGCGCCGGCCGGTGTCAGGGCGGGTTCTGTGGCCCGCGCGTCATCGAGATCCTCTCTGAGGAACTCGACGTTCCTATGACAGAAGTCAAACTCGAGGAAGAAGGATCGGAGCTGCTGACAGACGAGATCAAACAGCCACTGCTGGAGAAGTCCCGTGAGGGCTCGGAGGTGAACGCCGATGACTGAAAGCCGACAGGCAGTTACCGGCGACCTCGATGCGATGCGTCGAGAAGAACACGACCTGGTCGTGGTCGGCGGCGGTCCCGCCGGGTTGGGGGCCGCACAGGCCGCCTACGACGAGGGCGTCGACGACATCGTGATCCTCGAACGCGACTTCGAACTCGGCGGCATCCTCCAGCAGTGTGTTCACCCCGGCTTCGGGCTGGAGTACTTCGAGGAGGAGCTGACGGGGCCGGAGTACGCCCAGCAGTTCATCGAGAACGTCGCCGAGCGCGGCGTCGACATCCGGCTTGACACGATGGTGCTTGAGGTTACCCACGACCGGACTGTCTACGCCGTCAACGACGAGGACGGCGTGACCGAGATCGACGCCGAAAAGGTGATTCTCGCGATGGGCTGCCGTGAGCGGACCCGGGACGCGCTGGACATCCCTGGCTCGCGGCCGGCCGGCATCTTCACCGCGGGGACCGCCCAGCGGCTGATCAATATGGAGGGCAAACTGCCCGGTGAGAAGGCCGTCATCCTCGGCTCCGGCGACGTCGGGCTCATTATGGCCCGTCATATGCACCTCGAGGGTGCCGAGGTCGAGGCCGTGCTCGAGATTATGCCCTACACGGGCGGGATCACTCGCAACGTCGTCCAGTGTCTGGATGACTTCGATATCCCGCTTCGCACTCAGCAGACGATCACGGAGATCCACGGGAACGACCGCGTCGAAGGCGTCACCGTCCAGGAGGTCGACGAGGACTTCGAACCGATCCCGGGGACCGAATACGAGATCGAATGTGACACCGTGTTGCTCTCGGTCGGGCTGATCCCCGAGAACGAACTGTCAGTCGACGCTGGCGTCGAGTTGCACTCGGTGACTGGCGGGCCGATCGTCGACGAGACGCGCGAGACCAACGTCGAGGACATCTACGCCTGCGGGAACGTCCTACACGTCCACGACGTGGTCGACTGGGTTACCGAGGAGAGTATGATCGCCGGTCGCAGTGCCGCCCGGTCGTTGCAGGATCGCGTCGAGACCCGCGAGGAGCCGATCGAGATCGAAAGCACGGGGAAACTGCGCTACGTCGTCCCGGACCGGATCTCGACGATCGATCCCGACCGCGAGGAGATCCCGCTGTATATGCGCGTCCACGCACCGATGGAGGAGGTGTTCGTCACCCTCTCCTCGGGCGGCGAGCAGCTTGCCCGGACGTTCGAACGGCGGGCCGAACCCGGCGAGATGATCACGCTGAACGTCGACAGC